>JBOGJB010000445.1:0-9312 GCA_050745085.1 Vicinamibacterales bacterium | reverse complement strand
GGGCACACCGGGCCGCGGGTCGGCGATTCGAGTGGCCGCCGGCACGCGGCGCAGCACGGCGCAAGAACGACCGCAAGAACACCGTCAGCGGCCGCGCGCAGAGCGGTCAGCATCTTCCGGTCTTGCGATGGGGCTCCACCCCCATCGCCTGCCACGCCCCCGCCTTTGCCAAGGCTCCGGCGAGGCCTCGCCGAAGCTCGAAGAGCGGAGGCGGGTCGCTTACGCTCGGCGCGCTGGTCCCGACGCCTTGCTTCCTGGCTCGCCTTCCGGCTCCGCTACGACGATGCGCTCCGCCTGGCCCCACAGCCGTTCGAGTCCGTAGAACTCCCGCGTCGCGGGAGTGAAGATGTGGACGATGAACGTGAAGTAGTCGATGAGGACCCATTCGGCGCGGTCGTACCCCTCGATGTGCGCCGGCCGCAGCCTGGCGCGCTTGAGCGCTTCCTCGACCGCGTCCGCGATCGCCTTCACCTGGCGCTGGTTTTGTCCCGTGCACAGCAGGAAGTGGTCCGTGAACGCCGACGAGCGGCGCAGGTCGAGCACGACGAGCTCGGACCCCTTCTTGTCCTGGGCCGCGGCGATCGCGGCAGCAACATCCTTTGGAAGCCTCGGGCGGCGTTCGGATTTCTTCATGCAACTGACCTGCCGGAATAGAGACGATAGCGGTGAATGTGCGCGGCGACCGCCGGCGGCACGAGGCTGTCGAGCCCCGCTCCTTCGGACGCCCGCCGCCGGATCGCGGTCGACGACACGTCCGGCGTGGACGTGTCCACGAGCAGGATCGACGGCACCGAGGGCACGGCCGTCCCCGCATCCACCATCCGCGGGGCCAGCGCCGGCAGCGTTTTCCTGAGCCCGGCGGCTGGACAGCCCGGCCTGGAGATCACGACGAAGTGTCCGTGCTCGAGCAGCGCCGGATAGTCCCGCCACGTGTCGATGTCCGCAAACGCGTCGGCCCCCGTGATGAAAAAAATCTGCAGCGGGGAGTACCCGCACGCAGCCAGCCGCGCGAGCGTCGTGGACGTGAAGGTCGGACCCGGCGCCTGCAGCTCGAGATCTGATGCGGCGAACGCGGGATCCGCCTGCGCCGCCAGCGCGGCCATCGCGAATCGGTGGAACGGCGACGCCTGCGGCTGCATCGCGCGGTGGGGCGGCACGTGCGTCGGCATCAGCAGAACGCGATCGAGCGCCAGCACGTGGCGCGCAGCCGAGGCGGCCGCGACGTGGCCCACGTGAATCGGGTCGAACGTCCCGCCGAGCACGCCGAGGCGCGCAACGGGCGTCATTCGGGTACTGTGACCCCCGACGCGACCTCGCGCCACATGGCCTCGACGAGCGCAGGCACTCCTTCACCGGTCACGGCCGAGATCGGATAGCACGGCACACCGACCTGTCTGAGGTGCGCCTCGAGCCGCTCGAGCCGCGATGGATCATCGAGCGCGTCGATCTTGTTCGCGGCGGCCAGCCGCGGCTTCTCGGAAAACATCGCCCGCGCGTCGGCCGGTTCGTCAGGCCGCCCCGTGAACATCGTCAATTCTCTCTCGATGACGTCGAAGTCCGCGACCGGATCGCGTCCCGACGCCGAGGACACGTCGATCACGTGCACGAGCACCTTCGTGCGCTCGAGATGGCTCAGGAACTGGTGCCCGAGGCCGTATCCCTGGTGCGCGCCTTCAATCAATCCCGGTACGTCCGCGACGACAAAGCTGCGGTCATCGCTGAGGCTGACGACGCCAAGATTGGGGGACAGCGTGGTGAAAGGATAGTCCGCGATCTTCGGCCGCGCCGCCGAGATGCGCGCGATGAGCGTCGACTTGCCGGCGTTGGGGTAGCCGACGAGACCGACGTCGGCGAGCAGCTTCAGCCGCAGCCGCAGGTGCTTTTCTTCCCCTTCTTCCCCCGGCTCGGTCCGGCGCGGCGCGCGATTCGTCGAGGACGCGAACGCCGCGTTGCCGCGGCCGCCGCGTCCGCCTTCGGCCACGAGCACGCGCTGCCCGAGCGCCGTCAGGTCCGCGAGCTTCGTGAGCCCCTCGGCGGTCTGCTCGTACACGACGGTGCCGACCGGAACCTCGAGCTCCAGATCGCGCCCGGTCGATCCGGTGCGGTTCGATCCTTCGCCGTGGACGCCGCGCTCGGCGTGAAACTCGGGGTGGAAGCGGAAGTTGATGAGCGTGTTGAGGTGCGGGCTGGCGACGACGTACACGGACCCGCCGCGCCCGCCGTCACCGCCGCTGGGACCGCCGCGGGGGACGAACTTCTCGCGCCGGAAGGCCAGGCATCCGTTGCCTCCGGCTCCGGCCGCGACACGGATTTCGACTTCGTCGACGAACAACTAGCCTTCGATGGGCAGCACCGAAATCTTGCGGCCGCGCGCGCCGTGGTTCTCGAACCGCACGCGGCCCGCGATTTTGGCGAAGAGCGTGTCGTCTTTGCCGCGGCCGACGTTCAGGCCGGGCAGAAAACGGCGCCCGCGCTGGCGAACCAGGATCGAGCCGCCGAGGACGATGTTGCCGTCGAACCGCTTGACGCCGAGCCGCTGCGAGTTGCTGTCGCGGCCGTTCCTAGAGCTCCCTTGTCCCTTTTTATGAGCCATGCTTACACCACGATCTCTGTGATGCGAACCCGCGTCAGCGTCGAGCGGTGCCCCATCGTCTTGCGGAAGCCCTTGCGGCGCTTCTTCTTGAAGATGCGGATCTTCGGCCCGCGCGCCTCGCCGTCCACGACCGCGAGGACCTTCGCGTTCGCGACAAACGGGGAGCCCGCGAGGATCTCGCCGCCGTCCTTGCCGACGAGCAACACCTGGTCGATGGTGACCTGATCGCCTTCCGAGACGCCGCTCACGCGGTCGACGGTGACGACCATCCCCGGACCGACCTTCACCTGCCGACCGCCGCTTTGAATAATGGCGTACACGTCGAAACTCCCTGTACTTGAAACATACCACTTTATCACACGGTTTGGGCGACGGGCCAGAGACCCAATGGTCCGGCTAGAGCCGGACGCGACAAGATTGCAATTGCGTGTGGTGTTGTCCAGCTTCTGCCGGACGCTACTTCAGCAGGACGCGGGTACCACGGATTTTAGTGGTCGACAGCGCCCCGAGGAACTCGGGGATGACCTGATCCATCAGCTCGAAATAGGAGGACAACGCGGGCGTATTCTGAGACGAGGGGTAAAGAACTTCCTTGCGATAGCTCTCGCGGTGCAGCCGCGTGCCGGTGCGCCCGTCGATAAACACGAAGGTCGGGACGAGGATGAATCCCTTGCGCTCCATGTACTGCCGCACGGGGACCACCCGGCGGCGGCCGAGCGCGTCGAAGTACTCCGTCTCGCGCTGCACGAAGGCGGCACGGCTGTGCGGCGTGAACAGCACCGTGCCGGTGACGATGAGCGGGTTCTGGTATTCCTCGCCGAGCTTCTTCCAGAAGCTGACGTCCGCGAAGATCTTTTCGTAGGCTTCGAGATCTTTCTCGTTTCTGATCTTCGGTTCATCGGCGTTCGGCGCCGCCGCCGGCGGGAGCGGCGGAACCGGTTGCGGCGTGCCGACCGTTGCGGCGGCGCCGTCCGTCTTGTCAGCCTTGTCGGTGGCCGGCTGCACCTGGACGCCCTGCTCGGCGGCGAGCTCTGCGAGCGGCAGCACGTCCGCCTCGATGACTTTCAGATCGGACTTCGTGCGGAGCTGGCTGCGGAGGAGGCGAACCGTTTCAAGGTTAGCGTCGACGTCGTCGCTGCCGCCCGCGATGAACCCGGCGACGAGCACGCGGCTGAATCCCGACACGTCGAGCTTGGCCTGGATCGGCGTCTCGACCGGAATCTCGTAAAAGCTCGTGCAGGCGCTCGCGACGAGCGCCAGCCCCAGGCTAGCGATCGCTGCGGCCCTTTGCGCGGTCATTGATTTCCTTGAACAGATCGAAGTTCTGCCGGATGAGCAGATTGTCGGGATCGAGGCTGACCGCCTTCTCGTACGCCTTGCGCGCCTCGTCGAACCGGCCTTCGTGCTCGTGCGCGATCGCCAGGTTGTTCCACGCCGCCGGATACGTCGGATCGATGTCGACCGCGCGCTCCCACCGGTAGGTGGCTTCCCGCCAGAGCCCGCGCTGCGCCATGCCGATGCCGAACTCGACCTGAGATTTCGCGTCCTTCCGCGCGTCGGCGAGGACGGGCGCGGCGGTCGCGAGCATCAGCCCAACGAACGCTGCAGCGACCCCGCGAACCGCTCTGGAAGGCATGTTCTTTCGCCCACTATACCGACCGCCCCGGAACAGGTGCAAGCGCATTCCGGTGAGGCAACGGAAACGCTCAGCAAGGGATGTACCACGGAGACGGGCGGGAATTGCTCGGTGTTTAGAGAGGATAGGTGGCGGTTTTCGTAAGCCCTTACCTGCAGTTCGTCCTCTGCCGTTCTGAAACTGTCCACTGTGGCCGCATTTCGTGAACGCGCCTCCTGCGGCACGGCCGTTGCCGGAAGGCCTCGCCGTGGAGGCACGTCTCGAGCTCGTTACGGGTCTGTCACTGCTTGCCGGTTCCGGGGACACACCGCACCGCTCGCAGCTGGGCATCGCAGTCCGTGAGGCCTTCGACTCCGGAGACCATGCGCTCGTCACTCGATTAGCGGCGCTTTGGAGGCAGGATCCGCCGGCGCTGCGCGCGAGGCTGGAGGCGGTGCGACCGGAGGTGAAGGCGGCGATTGCCCAGGGACTGCGTGCCGGGCTCGCGCCGATCCTCTGGGCAGACGCGCACTATCCGGCCAGGCTCGCGCGCATCTACGACCCGCCGCCGCTCGTCTGGTGTCGCGGCGATCCGGCGCGCCTCGATGGCCTGTCGGTCGCGCTGGTTGGCGCTCGTGCCGCGTCGAGTTACGCACGCGACGTGGCCGAGCGGCTCGGCGAGGGGCTCGCTCGGCGCGGGGTGACCGTGGTGAGCGGTCTGGCGCGCGGCGTTGACGGCGCTTCCCATCGCGGATCGCTGGCCGGCGGCGGACCCACGATCGCGGTGCTCGGGTCGGGCGCCGACGTGGTGTATCCCGCCGAACACCTCGACCTCGCGGACGCGATCGCCCGAAACGGCGCGGTTGTGAGCGAGCTCCTGCCTGGCGCACGTCCGCTGCCGGAGCACTTCCCACTGCGGAACCGCATTATCAGCGGCCTGTCGGTCGCCGTGGTGATTGTGGAAGCGTCGGAGAAGAGCGGGTCGTTGATCACCGCCCGTATGGCCCTCGAGCAGGGGCGCGAGGTCATGGCGGTGCCCGGCAACGTGCTGTCGCCGCGCAATCGGGGATCCCACGCGCTGCTTCGAGATGGGGCAAAGCTCGTTGAAGGAGTGGACGATATTCTGGAGGAGCTGGGGGCGTCCGCCCGCCTCGCGCCGCCGGCAGATGCCGCTAAACAATTGACAGATGAGCCTTTACTGTCGTTAATGGAGGACGGAGAGGACTACGCGGTTGAGGACTTGGAAGCTTTGACCGGCCTTCGGGCGACCGCTCTCCTGACCAGACTGCTGGAGCTGGAGATGAACGGTCAGGTTGCCCGCCGCGAGGCCGGCCGTTTCGTGAGGGTCCGGAAAGGGTGCTAACTTAGGTTCACAGGTATGCCCAAAGCGTTGGTCGTGGTCGAATCGCCGGCCAAGGCGAAGACCATCAATAAGTACCTCGGGCGCGACTTCAAGGTCGTCGCCTCGATGGGACACATCAGGGATCTCCCGAAGAGCAAGCTGGGGGTGCACATCGAGAAGGGCTTCGAGCCCGACTACGAGATCATCCCCTCGCGAAGAAAGGTCATCGCCGAGCTCAAGAGCGCCGCGAAAGACGCGAGCGAGATCTTCGTCGCGACCGACCCGGATCGCGAGGGGGAGGCAATCGGCTGGCATCTCGCCGAAGAGCTGGGGGGCCGGGGGCGCAAGATCCGCCGGCTCATGTTCAACGAAATCACCAAAAAAGCAGTCCTGGAGGCGATCAAGCGCCCTCTGGACATCGACATGAAGATGGTCGACGCGCAACAGGCGAGGCGCGTGCTCGATCGTCTCGTCGGCTACAAGATCAGCCCGCTCCTCTGGGACAAGGTGCGGCGCGGGATGAGCGCGGGGCGCGTCCAGTCGGTCGCGCTGAAGCTCGTCGTCGACCGCGAGCGCGAGATCGAGCGTTTCGTGCCGGAGGAGTACTGGAACATCTTCGCGCGGCTCGCCGGCGCGGTCCCGCCGGAGTTCGATGCAAAGCTCGTGAAGAAGGACGGCGGCGGCATCAAGGTCGGCAGCCAGGCTGAGGCGGACCAGGTCCTCGCCGACCTGCGCGGGGCGCAGTGGACGGTATCGTCGGTCGCGACGAAAGAACGCAAAAAGAACGCTGTGCCGCCGTACATCACGAGCAAGCTGCAGCAGGCCTCGCGCTTCCCCGTCAAGAAGACGATGCTCATCGCGCAGCAGCTCTACGAGGGGATCGAGCTGCCGGGCGAAGGATCCGTCGGGCTGATCACGTATATGCGCACCGACTCGACCCGCGTGTCGGAGCAGGCGCTCGGTGAAGTGCGCGAGTACATCGGACTCCAGTTCGGCGCCGACTTCGTGCCGGAGAGACCGAACTTCTTCCGTGCCAAGGCGGACGCGCAGGACGCGCACGAGGCGATCCGGCCGACGTCGATGCAGTACGAGCCGGAGAAGGTCCGGTCCTTCCTGACGCCGGATCAGTACTCGATCTACCGGCTGATCTGGAACCGTTTCGTGGCGTCGCAGATGCCGCCGGCGGTCTTCGACGAGACGACGATCGAGATCGAGGCTGCGGACTACCTGTCCCGTGCGAAAGGTTCGGTGCCGAAGTTCCCTGGCTGGATGAGCGTCTACGAGCAGGAGAAGGAGCCGACGGAAACCGCCGACACGAGCGCGCCGGCTCAGGCCGACGCCGACGAAGACGCCGCGGCGGCGGGGGTGTTGCCCGCGCTGGCGGTAGGCGATCGACTGGACCTTCGCGAGATCAAGCCCGATCAGAAGTTCACGCAGCCGCCCGCGCGCTACAGCGAGGCGACCCTCGTCAAGGCGCTCGAAGAGAACGGCATCGGGCGCCCGAGCACCTACGCGCAGATTATCACCGTGCTCCAGTCGCGCGAGTACGTGAACAAGATCGAGGGGCGCTTCAAGCCGACAAAGCTCGGCGTCATCCTCGTCGAGGAGCTGCTCAGCCCGAGCTTCGACGACATCCTCGACGTCGGCTACACGCGCGAGCTGGAAGACGAGCTGGACAAGATCGAGCAGGGAGAGTTCGACTACGTCTCGCTCCTCAAGGCCTTCTACAAGAAGTTCGAGAAGGACCTGAAGGGGGCGAAGAAAGTGATGCCCGACCTGAAGGTCGTCGGAAAGGCGACCGACCTCATCTGCGACAAGTGCGGCTCGCCGATGGTGATCAAGGCCGGGAAGTTCGGCCTGTTCATCGCCTGCTCGGCCTATCCGAAGTGCGAGAACACGCGCGAGCTGGAGCCGGACGACCAGCCGGCCGAGGACCTCGATGAAAGCTGCGAGAACTGCGGCCGGCCGATGGTCGTCAAGCGCGGGCGCTACGGCCAGTTCCTCGCCTGCTCGGGCTACCCCGAGTGCAAGACCACGCGGAAGCTGATCTCGACCAAGCAGGGGCTGACCGCTGCGAAGCCGGATCAGATCCTCGACGAAAAGTGCCCGAAGTGCGGGTCGAACCTCGTCATCAAGCACGGCCGCTACGGCGAGTTCACCGCGTGCACGAACTACCCCGGGTGCCGCTACGTGAAGCAGAAGTCCACCGGCGTTCTCTGTCCCGTGGACGGCGGCGACGTCGTCGAGAAGAAGTCGCGCCGCGGGCGCGTGTTCTACGGCTGCGCGAACTACCCGGACTGCGAGTTCACGCTCTGGAGCAGGCCGGTGGCGGAGAAGTGCCCGCAGTGCGGCGCGCCGTTCCTCGTCGAGAAGCTCACCAAGCGCCACGGCCGCCAGCTCGTGTGCAACAACAAGGACGGCGGCTGCGACTACGTCAGATCCGAGGAGCTGGCCGCGGCTGAGGCCTGAGCCGCGTCAGTGCATTGAGGGGGTCTCGGTGGGTCTTGTTCGCATCATTGGCGGGGGGCTTGCCGGCAGCGAGGCCGCGTGGCAGGCGGCGTCGGCGGGCGTGCCGGTCGTCCTGCACGAGATGCGGCCCGTGCGGCAGACGGCCGTGCACAAGACCGGCGGGCTCGCCGAGCTGGTGTGCAGCAACTCGCTGCGCGGAGACAAGCTCGACAACGCCGTCGGCCTGCTGAAAGAAGAGATGCGGCGGCTTGGCTCGCTCGTCATGCGCGCCGCCGACGCCTCGCGCGTCCCGGCCGGCGCCGCGCTCGCGGTCGACCGCGAGCGGTTCTCGACCGAGATCACCGGGCCGCTCGAGTCTCATCCTCTCGTCACGATCAGCCGTGACGAGGTTCCCGCGATTCCACCGCCATCTGGCGACCCCGTGATCCTCGCGACCGGGCCCCTGACGTCGGACGCCCTCGCCGCCGACATCGCGCGTTTCACCACCAGCGACTACCTGTATTTCTACGATGCGATCAGCCCGATCGTCCTCGCCGAGACGATTGACATGGGCAAGGTCTATCGCGCGTCGCGATGGGGAAGGAGCCTGCGTTCTTCCGTGGCGCGGGGCTTCAGCCCCGCGATCGCCGGCGCGGCCCGCGCGGACGCCGGCGATGGCGACTATCTCAACTGTCCGATGACGGCCGAGGAATACGCGCGGTTCTACGACGCCCTCGTGCACGCCGAGAAGGCCGAGGTCCACGACTTCGATCGGGCGACGTTCTTCGAAGGATGCCTGCCGATCGAAGTGATGGCGCATCGCGGCACCGATACGCTCCGTTTCGGGCCGATGAAGCCGGTCGGCCTGCCCGACCCTCGCACCGGACGGGACCCGTACGCCGTCGTCCAGCTCCGGCAGGACAACCTGGCGGGCGATCACTTCAGCCTCGTCGGGTTCCAGACGCAGCTCAAGTGGGGTGAACAGGCGCGCGTGCTGCGGCTCATTCCCGGCCTGGAGCAGTCCGAATTCGTCCGGTTCGGCATGATCCACCGGAACACCTACATCAACGCGCCGACGGTCCTCCGTGACACGTGGCAGACGCGCGCGCGTGGGGATCTCCTCTTCGCCGGTCAGATCTCCGGGGTGGAAGGCTATGTGGAATCGGCCGCCTCGGGGTTGATCGCTGGACGGAATGCCGCGGCGCTCGCGCGCGGCCTCGAGCCGTCGGCGCCGCCGCGCACGACTGCGATCGGCGCGCTCGGGTACTACGTGTCGCACGCCGATCCACGCCACTACCAGCCGACGAACATTAC
>JBOGJB010000444.1:0-1713 GCA_050745085.1 Vicinamibacterales bacterium | reverse complement strand
GGATGAGGTCCGCCTCGCTGCCATGATGCGCGACCTGTGCGTGGGCCACGGGCGGCTCGCCCGCGGGTTGAGGCTGCGCGTACGCGAGCGCCGGTCGGTTCAGCAGTCCAGTCAGCGCGAGCGCCGCCACGGCGCCCGCGATACATATCCCCTTCATGACACCTCTCGGTCCACGCAAATCACTAATCCTATCAACGCGGCGACCGGGTTCGCAAGCCGCTAGACGCGAAAATCGTGCACGCGGTCGTCGCCGCGCCGCGCCCTGAGGCGCGCCGCGAGCGCCATCCCGCCCGTCAGGAAGATCCGGATCCCCTGCTCGACCGTGATGTCCGGGAACGCCACGCGATCGCGCGGGCAGATCACGACGTCCCCCAGATACAAGTGATTCGTCGGCACGTACACCGCGATCATCGCTTCGGGTCCCTGCCCGCGATCGACGGTGAACTCGCGCGTCAGGAAGCCGAGCAGGAACCGGCCCGACGCGTCCTCGACGAGCACCACTCGCTTGAAGCCGTATTCGTTGTCGGGCGAGAACGCGACGACGAGCTGCTTGACCGGCGCGTACACCGTTCGGAACACCGGCACCCGGAGGAGCCACCCCTCCGCCTGCGCTAGCAGCCGCTTGCCGAAGACGTTGGTCGCCAGCGCCCCCACCGCCAGTACCGCCACGGCCGTCGTCAGGATGCCGAGCCCCGGAACCTCGCGTCCCAGCCAGCGCGTGTAGAAGGGCCCGGTGATCCCGTCGATGAACCGGAAGATCGACACGAGCGTGACGACGCTGATGACGAGCGGCACGGTGACGAAGAAGCCGGTCACGAAGGTGCGCCGGAGCCATTGCAACACTATCGTTCCTCGGGCCTCGGGCCTCGGACGGTGCCTCGTCCCTCGTTGCTCGGGCGTGCCTGAGTCCCTAATCCCTAGTCCCTAGTCCCTAGTCCCTAACCAGATGAAGGTCATCGCCGCGAGCGCGAAGCGATAATACGCGAACGCGTCGAGTCGGTGTCCCGCGAGATAGCGCAGGAAGAACCGGATCGTCAGATACCCCACGACGCCCGACACGATCATACCGACGCCGAAGAGCGCCGCCGCATCCGCCGTCAGCCCGACGTCTGCGAGCTCGAGCCCTTCCTTCGCTGCGGCCGCGAGGATCGCCGGAATGCTGAGGAGGAACGTGAACCGCGCGGCCGCATCGCGCCGCAGCCCCAGGAACAGCCCGATGCTGATCGTGGTCCCCGAGCGCGACAGGCCGGGCACCAGCGCCGCGGCCTGTCCGACACCGATGGCGAGCGCGCCCGCGGGGCGGAGCGACTCCTCGGTTCCCGCGCCCGTGCCGACGCGCTCGGCGACGAGCATCAGCGCGCCGCCTGCCACGAGCGTCACCGCCGCCACGAGCGGCGTCCGCAGCGCGGTTTCAACGGCATCGGTGTAGAGCACGCCGGCGACGAGGATCGGCAGCGTGCCCAGGATGATGAGGCGGATCAGGCGCGCCGTCGGATCGGAGGCGGCGAGCGCCCGCGGCACCGCCGCCGCCATCTGGAGAAGCTCGGCGCGGAAGAACGCGATCACCGCGAGGAGCGTCCCGAGGTGGCAGGCGACGTCGAAGGCGAGCCCCAGCGCGCCGGCGTCCCAGCCGAAGAACGCCCGGCCGAGGATCAGGTGCGCCGAGCTTGAGACCGGCAGAAACTCGGTCAGCCCCTGCACGATCCCGAGCAC
>JBOGJB010000443.1:0-2603 GCA_050745085.1 Vicinamibacterales bacterium | reverse complement strand
TGAGCACCCTGAGCACCTTGAGCACCTTGAGCACCTTACTCTGCGCGCAGCGCGATGAGCGGGTCGACCCGCGCGGCGGCGCGGCCGGGCAGCAGGCTCGCCGCCAGCGCGACGGACGCGAGGCCGGCGACGACGGTGGCGAACACGGCCGGCTCGGTCGGCTCGGTGTCAAAGAGCAGCGTCGCCGTGAAGCGCGTCAGCGCGATCGCGCCGGCCGCGCCGATGACGGCGCCGATGGCGGTGAGCCCAAGCGCGCGGCCGAGGACGAGGCGCATGATGTCGCCGGGTCGCGCGCCGAGCGCCATCCGCACCCCGATCTCGCGCGTGCGCTGCGCGACCGAGTACGCCATGACGCCATAGATGCCGATCGCGGCGAGGAGCGCCGCGACGAGCGCGAAGCCGGCGAGAATAGCCATCACCATGCGCCGCTCGGCGACCGCCCGGGAGACCACCGTCTCCATCGGCCGCAGATCGGCGACCGGCAGCGCCGGATCCATCGCGTGCACTTCCTTGACCAGCGCGGGCCCGAGTGGGGCCGGGTCGCCTGCGGCGCGCAGGACGAGCGCCATCCACGGATACGCGAAGCGGCCGGGCGGGTAGTAGATCATCGGACGGGACGCGGTCTCGAGCGTCGCGTGGCGCACGTCGCCGACCACGCCGACGATCTCGTCCAGCCCCGGATTGTTCCAGGACACGCTGATGCGCTTGCCGATCGGACTCTCGTTCGGCCAGTACTGCCTCGCCATCGTCTGGTTGATGATGACGGTGCGTGTCCCTTCGCGCGAGTCGCGCTCGTCGAACTGGCGGCCCGCGATGTGCGGGATCCCCATCGCGCCGAAATAGTGACCGGTCGCGACGCGCACCTCGCAGACGGGGCTCGCGCCGAGCGGCGGCTTCTCGCGTCCCTCGATCTCGAACCCCGTCGCCGCTGCGGGCCCGGCGAGCGGCAGAAACGACACGCCCCCGGCGGCGCGAACGCCCGGCATCGCTTCGACCCGCTTCACGAGCTCGTCGAAGAACCGGATCATCTTGCCGGTATCGTCGTAGCGGACCGTCGGGATCGAGATCTTGGCGCTCAGGACTTGTTCGGCGCGGAACCCCGGGTCGACGTTGACCAGCCGGGCAAAACTCCGGATCAGTAATCCGGCGCCGGCGAGCAGCACGAGCGCAATCGCGATCTCCGACACGACGAGCAGACTCCGCAACCGCCCGCCCCGCGCATCGTCCGCGCGCGCGCCGTCCTTCAGCGAATTCTGCAGGTCGACCCCGGCGGCGGCGAATGCGGGCGCGAGACCGAAGAGAATGGCCGTCACGAGCGAGAGGCCGATGGTAAAGAGCACGACCCGCGCGTTCAGCGCGATCTCGTGCGCCCGCGGCAGCGAGAATCCGGCGGTGGCGGCCGCGCGAAATGTCGCGATGCCCCACCAGGCGAGCAGAAGACCGGCGACAGCACCGATCGCCGCAAGCGCCATGCTCTCGGCCAGGAGCTGGCGTACGAGACGGCCGCGCCCCGCCCCGAGCGCCGCGCGGACGGCAAGCTCACGCCGGCGCGAGGCGCCACGGGCGAGGAGCAAGTTCGCCACGTTGGCGCAGGCAATGAGGAGGACGGCGCCGACTGCGGCGGCCAGCGTCAGGACCGCGGGACGGACGCGGCCGACGACCTGTCGGTGCAACGGAACGACGTTGGCTCCCCATCCGGTGTTGAATTCGGGAAACTGCGCCGTCAAACGCGTCGTGATCGTGTCCATCTCTGCCTGAGCCTGCTGGACGGTGACGCCTGGCTTCATCCGCGCGGTGACGAGCATCCATCGCCCTCTCGGTGTCCGTGCCTCGGCGCGAAGGCCGATCGTCACCCACAACGCCGCTTCCCGCTCGATGAAGAAGAACTCCGGCGGCATGATCCCGACGACGGTGAAGGCGTTGCCGTTCAACGTGACGGCGCGGCCGACGATGGCCGGGTCGGCTCCGAAGCGCCGCGTCCACAACGCATGGCTCAGGATCGCGACGCGCGTGTCGGGCTTGTCCTCCTCGGGCAGGAACCAACGACCGTGCGCAGGGCGCACGCCGAGGATCGGAAAGAAGCCCACGGTCACGGACTGCGCCGGCAACTCCTCTGGATCGCCGCTGCCGCCCGTGATCGACATCCGGAAGAAGGAGGCCTGGCCCACGCCCGCCATACGTTCGAAGACGCGCGCCTGCTCGGACCAGTGAATGTAATTGCCGGGCGAGACGACGTTGTCCATCCGCTGGCGGGGAATGTTCTTCTCCCAGATGACGACGAGCCGCTCCGGATCCGGATAGGGAAGCGGCTTGAGCATCAGCGCGTCCAGGACGGAGAAGATCGCGGCGTTGGCGCCGATGCCGATGGCGAGCGTGAGCAGCGCGGCGGCCGTGAAGGCGCGGCTGCGGGCGAGGCCGCGAACGGCGAACCGGAGATCGGTGAAGAAGTCGCGCATACGTGATCCGCCTAATCCGTGGCTATTTCCCTATCGCGCCGAGCGCCCAGGCCGCCTGGCGCCGGACCTTGGGGCTGGAGTCTTTCAACGCGGCAGCGAGCGCGAAGTTCGCACGATTGTCGCCGAGCGCGCCAAGCGCCCACGCGG
>JBOGJB010000442.1:0-4790 GCA_050745085.1 Vicinamibacterales bacterium | reverse complement strand
GTCCGGCCCCATCGCCGCGATTCTCGCCCTCGCGGCGTACGGGTACGCGGCCGGCGGCGGGCCGTCGGTCGGCCGCGCCACGCTGGCGGCGGTGCTGTACCTCGCGGCGAGGGCGCTCGATCACCGCGCGCCACCGCTCAACGCGCTTGCCGTCACGCTCGCCGTCGCCGTCCTCGCCTCGCCGCTCGACCTCTACGATCCGGGGCTCGCGTTGTCGTTCGGCGCCACGCTCGCGCTGATCGCGGGCGCAGAACGGATCACCGCGTCTTCGTCATTCGGCACTCGGCCGCCTTCGCGACCATGCAACGTCGTCGCTCCGGCGAGCCTAGCCGTAGCTCGCCGGAAAGTGCTGGCGAGCGGAGGCTGGCATTCGGCATTGCTAAGAGCCGCCCTCGGCCTCGGTACAGCGACGGTCTGCGCTGAAATCGCCGTGATGCCGCTCAGCGCGCTCGCGTTCGGCCGGGTCACGGCCGCCGGCCTCGCGCTGAACTTCGTCGCGATCCCGCTGATGGCCGTCGTCCAAATCTCCGGCCTCGTGATCGTGGGCGCCGATCCGCTGGCGCCGCCGCTGGCGGATCTCGCCGCGCGCGTCGCGAATTTGTGTGCGTCGGCCGTGATGGCGTCCACCGCCCTCCTGGATCTCGCACCCTGGCTCGCCTGGCGCGTGCCCGCCCCTTCGGTGCTTCTGCTGATCGTCTACTACGGCGCCTGGGCGCTCGTACTCGCAACGACCCGCGCGCGCCGCGTCGCTCTGGTGGTTGCCGTCTGCACCGGCATCGCGATCGCGTCGCCGCCCGTCACCACGCTCTCACCAGGCACCTCGCACTTCGTCCGGCACCAGGCACGAGACACCAGGCACCAGGCACTCGAAGTGGCGGTGCTCGACGTTGGGCAGGGCGACTCAATTCTGATCTCGCTGCCGTCGGGCCGACGCGTGCTCGTCGATGCTGGCGGCACAGTCGCGTCGACATTCGACATGGGTGGCCGCGTCGTCGCGCCGGCGCTCGTCGCGCTCGGCGTACGGCGTCTGGACGCGCTCGCGTTCACGCACCCGGATCCGGATCATCTGGGCGGCGCGCGGGCGATCCTGCGCGACTTCGGTCCGGTCGAGATCTGGGAAGGGGCCCCCGTGCCGCGTCACCCCGCCCGGCGCGCCCTCGCGCTCGAGGCCGCGCGGCGCGGGATCGGATGGCGAACGCTGCAGGCTGGCGCGCACCTCGGGGACGGCATCGCCGAGATCGACGTCCTGCATCCGCCGCCGCCGGACTGGGAGCGCCAGCAGGCGCGCAACGATGACTCAGTCGTGCTCGACGTGCGGCTCGGCGGCGTGTCGATCCTGCTGACCGGCGACATCGGCCGCGACACCGAGCGCACGCTCATTCCGTCGCTCCGCCCGGCCGCGATCCGGATCCTCAAAGCGGCTCACCACGGGAGCGCCACCTCCACCAGCGCTGAGTTCCTCCAGGCCGCCCGCCCTGCCGCGGTCATCTTTAGCGCGGGACGGGACAACCGCTTCGGGCATCCGGCGCCGTCGGTTCTTTCACGTGTCGCCGCGTCCCATGCCGAGATCTTCAGAACAGATCAGGACGGGGCGATCACAATCACCACCGATGGACACGAGGTCGCTATCGCGACCATGACGGGGAGGAAGGTTCAATGCAGGCACTAGGCACTAGGCAATAGGCACTCTGAAGGAGACCGATATGAAACCGATCAAGAGTCACCGCGATCTGCTTGTGTGGCAACGGGCAATGGATTTGGTGGTGATGTGCGACAAGCTGACAGACCGCTTCCCCGCCTCCGAGCAATTTGGACTGGCATTCCAGATCCGGAAGTCCTCGGTGTCTATTCCGTCTAATACTGCCGGGGGCTATCAACGGCGATCGACCGGCGCGTATCTTCAACACCTATCGATTGCGTCGGGATCGCAGGTGAGCTTGGAACCCAACTCGAGATCGCTCGACGACTCGGGTACATCACCGAGACAGAAGCCACGATCGTTTCAGAGGCTGCTAGCGAGGTCGGTCGGTTACTCTACGGGCTCATAGAGTCGGTCCAGAAACAAACGAGCTCAGCCCAGCGCGCGTACTCTTACAGAGTGCCTAATGCCTAGTGCCTAGTGCCTAGTGCCTACAGCGTTAGGAACGCGCCCGCGTAGGCGCGTGATACTCCTGCAGTGCACGCACCGTGAGCGCCTCCGCCCTCAGCGCCTTGATCGCGTTGACGGCGGCAGCAGCGCCGGTGAGCGTGGTGATGCAGGGCACGTCGTGGAGCGTCGCCATGCGGCGGACGGTGCGGTCGTCGAAGAACGACTCGCGCCCGAGCGGCGTGTTGATGACGAGCTGGATTTTCCCATTGAGGATCTCGTCTGCCACGTGCGGCCGCCCCTCGTTGATCTTGAAGACGATGTCGGCCGGGATGCCGTGGGCGCGCAGGAACACCGCAGTGCCGCGGGTCGCGACGACGCGGAAGCCGAGCGCCGCGAGGTCGCGCGCGATCGGCAGCACGTTCGGCTTGTCGTCGTTGTTGACGCTGATGAACGCGCTGCCGGCCGGCGGCAGCCGGTGGCCCGCCGCGAGCTGCGCCTTCGCGAACGCCGGCCCGAACGCCGACGCGCCCCCCATCACCTCGCCCGTGGACTTCATCTCCGGCCCGAGGATCGTGTCGACCCCAGGGAAGCGCATGAACGGGAAGACCGGCGTCTTCACGAACACGCCGGAGACCTCGAGGTCCTCGGTCAGTCCCTGATCCGCGAGCGTCTTGCCGATCACCACGCGCGCAGCGACCTTCGCGAGCGGCACGCCCGTCGCCTTCGACAGATACGGCACGGTCCGCGACGCGCGCGGGTTCACCTCGAGGATGTAGACCACGTCCGCTTTGATCGCGAACTGCACGTTCATCAGCCCGACCACCTTCAGCGACCGGGCCACGCGCCGGGTGTACTCGCGGATCGTCGTGAGGTGGCGCTCCGCGACCATGTAGGGCGGGACAACGCAGGAGCTGTCGCCGGAGTGGATGCCCGCCTCCTCGATGTGCTCCATCACGCCGCCGATGACGACGGCGCCGGTCCCGTCGGCGACCGCGTCCACGTCGAGCTCGAACGCGTCCTCCAGAAACCTGTCGATGAGCACGGGGTGATCCGGCGACGCCGTCACCGCCGTCGTCATGTAACGATCGAGCGCGGCCGTGTCGTACACGATCGCCATCGCGCGGCCGCCGAGGACGTACGACGGCCGGACGACGACGGGGAAGCCGATCCCGGCGGCGACCTCGCGCGCCTCCTCCCGTGAAGTGGCCGTGCCGCTCGGCGCCTGGGGGATTCCGAGCTCCCAGAGCAGCTCGGCGAACCGGCGGCGGTCCTCCGCGAGATCGATCGAATCGGGGGACGTGCCGAGGATCCGGACGCCCGCCTCCTGCAGCGGGATCGCGAGCTTGAGCGGCGTCTGACCGCCGTACTGGACGAGGCAGGCGACGTCACCGCCGGCCGAGCGCTCGCGCTCGACGATCGCGAACACGTCCTCGAAGGTGAGCGGCTCGAAGTAGAGGCGATCGACGGTGTCGTAGTCGGTCGAGACGGTCTCGGGGTTGCAGTTGATCATCACCGTCTCGAAGCCGTCCTCGCGCAGCGCAAACGCCGCGTGTACGCAGCAGTAGTCGAACTCGATCCCCTGGCCGATCCGGTTCGGACCGCTGCCGAGGATGATGACCTTCGGCCGCGGCGTCGGCGCCGCCTCGCACTCGTCCTCGTAGGTGCCGTAGAGGTACGGCGTGAACGACTCGAACTCGGCGGCGCAGGTGTCGATGCGCTTGTAGGCCGCCTTCAGCCCGGCGTCGAACCGCCACTGGCGGACGGCGTCCTCGCTGACGCCGAGGATGCCCGCCAGATCGCCGTCGCCGAACCCGGCGCGCTTGAGCGTGCGCAGCAGGTCGGGCGTGAGGCCGCGCAGGCCAACGAGCGCGGTCGAGCGCGCCAGCTCCGCGAGCTGCTGGAACTGCGTGAGGAACCATGGGTCCATCTTCGTCTGCGCGTGCAGCTCGTCGACGGTCCAGCCTTGCGCGAGCGCGCGGAAGATTGCCCACATCCGGCGGTCGGTCGGGACGCTCAGCGCGCGCTGCAGCGCGGCGTGATCCTCCTGCGCCTCCCACGTCGCCGGCCCCTGGGCCTCCCGGTCCTCTTCCTGCGACTCGAGCGCAGCGGCCCGCGTGCCCTCCTGAGTGAAGAGCCGGCCGCTCTTCCCCAGCTCGAGCGACCGGAACGCCTTGAGGAACGCCTCCTTGAAGGTCCGGCCGATCGCCATCACCTCGCCGACCGACTTCATCTGCGTCGTCAGCGTGCGGTCCGCCTGCGGGAACTTCTCGAACGCCCAGCGCGGGACCTTCACGACCACGTAGTCGATCGTCGGCTCGAAGGAGGCGGGCGTCAGACGCGTGATGTCGTTCGGGATCTCGTCGAGGTGATAGCCGAGCGCGAGCTTGGCCGCGATCTTCGCGATCGGGAAGCCGGTGGCCTTCGACGCGAGCGCGGACGACCGCGACACGCGCGGGTTCATCTCGATGACGACGATCCGTCCGTTCGTGGGGTCGATGGCGAACTGGATGTTCGACCCCCCCGTCTCCACGCCGACGCGGCGGATGATGAGCCGCGCCATGTCGCGCATCCGCTGGTATTCCTTGTCGGTGAGCGTCAGCGCCGGCGCCACGGTGATGCTGTCGCCGGTGTGGACGCCCATCGGGTCGACGTTCTCGATCGAGCAGATGACGACGAAGTTGTCGGCGACGTCGCGCATCAC
>JBOGJB010000441.1:0-7263 GCA_050745085.1 Vicinamibacterales bacterium | reverse complement strand
ATGATGTTCGGCCGCACGACCCTGAGGCCGTCGTTACCGCTCGTGGCCGATCCCCCCACGACGCTGACGCCGCCGAGGCTGGCGCCGTTACCCCCGTCGCCGCCGGTGAAATCGAAGCCGTCGGTCGTCCCGAGGATGATTGGGGCCCAGTCGCCGGTGACGAAGGCGTTCTCCCCCGAGAGTTGCCAGCCGTCGAGCGCGGCGCGCGCGATCGGATTGGTGAAGCCCGTCGAGGGGAGGCTCCACGTGTAGTTGAGCACGAGGCTGTGATTCTGGTTGTAGCCGGCGGTCGCGTAGTGCCAGGCTTCGAGGGGCCGGTTGAGCGAGACCCGAGCCGGATCCTCGTCTCCAAGTCCCTTCGCGCGTGACCAGGTGTACGCCCCGCCGAACTGGAGGCCGCGGATATATCGCCGGTTGGCCTGAATCTGGACCGAATGATAGTCGGAGGTGCCCCAATTCGACCGCACGATGATGTCCTGATACCCGCGGTACGGACGCAGGAACTCGGGCGGCAGCGCCTGCAGGCCGGCCTGCGACGGATCATCGTTCTGGGGATTGATATCGAGAAACCGTGCGCCGTCCGGGATGGAGTTGATGTTGTATTCCATCTCCAGGTGACGCCCGGCCGAGCCGGCGTAGGTGACGTCGACGACCGTGCCCCATCCGACGTCGCGGCGGACGCCGGCCGACCAGTTGTACGAGCTGGGGGTCTTCACGTCGGGATCCAGCGCGTTCACGTTCACCGGCCGGAGCAGCGACACGAAGTTCGGTTGCAGAATCGCGTCGAGCGTGCTGAAGAACACGATCGGGTTGTTGATGAACGGCGGGTTGCGCAGGTTTCCCAGATTGCCGCCGCCGAGGCGCGCGTTGTGGAACATTCCCGCGCTCGCGTGAAAGACCGTCGTCCCGGTGCCGAAGAGATCGTAGGCGACGCCGAGCCGCGGCTCGATCTGTGGCGCGAGCGTGTCACGGAAGCCCCGCGGCACGCCGGCGTCTGTCGCTTTGACCATGCCGTTGGCCGGATCGCCCGTGCCCGGCACGAATGCGCCGATGTAGACGGCGTTGAGCGTCTGCCGGGTCACCGGGTCCAACGCGACGCGCACGTTGTTGATCCGGGCCGGCTGATACAGGCGCGGCGCCTTCGCGGGATCGTAGAGATTCGGGTCGAAGTTGGCGATCTGCTCGTCGGGCCGCCACCACGGCGTATACCACAGGAACCGCGCGCCGTAGTCCACCGTCAGCCGATCGGTCGCGCGCCAGGTGTCCTGCGCGAACCACTCCGACAGGATGCCGCGGTTGAAGCTGCTGGGAAAGCCGTCGGCTTCGGTGTACTGGTTGATCACGCCGAGCAGCGCGTTCGAGAACGCGAAGTTCGTGTCGAGCGGGTTGCTCGTGTTGCGGTTGAACTGGATGTTGCCCATCCAGTTGCCACCACGCGCCTCGCGATTCTGCATCCATTCGAGGTACGCGCCGGCCTTGAAAGTATGCGTGCCCTTCACCCAGGTCAGCGTGTCGCGCACCGAGGTCACCCAATCCTCGGCGGTCACCCCGAGCCGGTCGGGGTAGTCGAAGTCAGGACTGTCGATCGAGGAGGCGGTGATGCCCAGTCCAAAGAAGACCTTGGGAATCACGTTAAGCTCGTTGAGACTCGGATACCACTGTCCGTAGCTCCAGCCCACATCCGACCGCCGGAGACGCACGTACTCGGCGTCCGATTTCGGTGGGAATCCCTCGGTCTGGCGCTTCACGCCGCCCGACAGCTCGTTGATCCGGTTCGAGCCGAAGATCTTCGTCCAGCCCACCGTGGCGCCGTTGTCCGAGAAGATATAGGAGCCGTTGTAGAAGCCCCAGTCCGTCGGGCCGGCGGTGATCTCCGAACCATACTGGTTGGAGTTGAACGTCCGGACGGTCGCGAAGTAGCTGGAGTCGCCCGAACCCTTGTAGTCGAGCCGCAGTACGTTGTTCCACCGCGGGTTCTCCGGCGTTTCCTGACGGATGAAGTTGTACTGCCCGCGACTGCCTTCGTTGTTGGGCAGCGGCAGCATGTTGAGCAGCGTCGACGTGTTCGCGTTGATCCGGCTCTGCGGGACGATGTTGCCGGGGAACGGCTGGCCGGTCAACGGATCACGGATGACGATCAATCGGCCCTGCTGATCGACCGTCTGCGAGAAGTCCCCCCGCCGCTCGCGTTCGGTTGGAACCAGGTAGCGGCGGATCGGACCGGGATTCTGCACCTGGGGCGCCTCGAGCGAATAGAAGAAGAACAGCCGCTTGTCGACGTCCTGCTTCCACAGGCCGGGGATGGCGGCGGGTCCGCCGATGTTGAAGCCGTAGGTGTCGAAGTGGTAGGTCGGTTTCGGCAGACCGGCCTTGTTGTTCTCCCACCGGTTGGCGTTCCAGCCGTCGCGCCGGGCGTAGTAGTACAGGCTCCCGTGATAGTCGGTGCCCCCGCTCTTGCTGACAATCTGGATGTTGGCCCCGCCCGAGCGACCGTACTCGGCCTGGTAAGTGTTCAGCAAGACCTTGACCTCGGCGATGGCGTCGAGATTGATCGCCGATGAGAAGCGGTTGGTGCCGCTCGTCTCGTTCCCCAGCAGGCCGTCCACCATCACCGTGTTCCAGTGCCGGCGCTGGCCCCCGATGTTGGGCACCAGCGAGCCGAAGCTGTCCCCCATCGCCTCGATGTCGCTCTCGTAGCGGACGCTGGGCAGAAGGCGCAGCAGCGACATCACGTCGCGCCCCTTGGTCTGGATGAGCGAAATCTGCGTGGAGGTGAGCAGTCCGGAGTGCTCGGAGCTCTTCGTCTCGACCTGCGTGCCGGTCGCCTCGACCGTGACAATTTCCGAGAGCGGGCCCACCGCGAGCACGACGTTGCCGAGCGCAAGGTGGGTGCCGGCGTTGACGATATTGCTTTTCCGCTCGAAGGTGCGGAAGCCTTCGAGCGCGACCTTCAGCGTGTACGAGCCGGGCGGCACCGCGTTGAAGGCGAACCCGCCATCGGTGCGGCTGGTGGCGGTCCGGCTGGCGCCGGTTTGCTCGTTAATCAGCTCGACGATCGCGCCAGGAACAACCTGCTCCGACTCGTCGACGATGGCGCCGGAAATGGTGCCGGTCGGAGCCTGGGCCGCGGCCAGTCCGCCGCCGACCAGGATCGCGACCAGGGTCGCCGCCGCGCGGATCGAACACGACCTGCGTGCCAACATGCGCATCCTCCTTACGCAGTCTCTCGCCGGGTGATACCATCCTTTACCGGTAAAGTAAACAACTAGCCGTTACTTTGAGGGATCCCCCGCTCGCGATCGACCCGGCCCGGGGTATCCTCTGGCGGACCACGGATTACACGGATCAGGGCAACGTCAATGACCCCCACGACCATGAAACGGATCGCCGCCGAGCTGGGGGTGTCGACGACCACCGTGTCGAAGGTGCTCAACCACCACGCCGACATCGGCACGGCGACGCGCGCCCGCGTGCTGGCCAGGGTCGAGGAGCTGGGGTACCGGCCCAACGCCGTCGCCCGCAGCCTCACGCTCCGCCGCACGCACACCCTCGGCGTCGTCATTCCCGATTTGATGCACTCGTTCTTCGTCGAGATCGTCGCGGGGCTCGAGGCGGCCGTCAGCGCGCGTGGGTACGGCTTGCTGCTCTGCAGCTCGGGCGAGGATCCGCGCAAGGAGCGGTCGGAGCTCGAGATGCTGCGCGCCCGCCAGGTCGACGGGATCGTCCTGGCCTCGGCGCATCCCTCGAACACTGACATACTGGAGCGCATCACGGCGATGGGCGGCGCGCTGGTGATGATCGACCGCGACGACTACCCGCGCCTGCGCTGCCACCGCGTCCTCACCGACGACGAGGAGGTGGGCCGCCTGGCTACCGGCCACCTGATCGATCGGGGACGCCGCGCGGTCGCGCACATCGCCGGCCCGCCGATCGTGCACGCGAAACGGCGCGAAGCCGGGTACCGCGGGGTCCTGCGCGCGCGGGGGGTGCGGCTGCGGTCCGGGTGGATCGCGCGCGGCGGGTTCATGGACGCGGACGGCTACCGCGCGATGCAGCAGTTGCTGAAGGTGCGTCCCCGCGTCGACGCGGTGTTCGCCGCGAACGACCCGGCGGCCATCGGCGCGATGAGGGCGATCTGGGAAGCGGGCCTGCGGGTCCCGGAGGACATCGCGGTGGTCGGCGCCGGCGACATCGCGCACGGCGACCTGCTGCGCGTGCCGCTCACCACTGTCGGCTGGTCGAAGGAAGCGCTCGGGCGGCAGGCCGCCGAGTTGCTGCTCGATCAGATCGGCCCCCATCCCGGCGGTCCGTTTCGCCGGGTCGTCATCCCGCCGCGGCTGGTCGTCCGGGCATCCTCATGAGGATCCTCGACGGCAAGGTCATCGTCTGCTGTCCGGGACGCAATTTCGTCACGCTGAAGCTCGTGACCGAGGACGGCATTTCCGGCCTCGGCGACGCGACGCTCAACGGCCGCGAACTGGCGGTCGCGAGCTATCTCACCGATCACGTCATCCCGCTCCTCATCGGCCGCGACGCGCGGCGGATCGAAGACACGTGGCAGTACCTCTACAAGGGCGGGTACTGGCGCCGGGGGCCCGTCACGATGACCGCCATTAGCGCTGTGGACAGCGCGCTGTGGGACATCCTGGGAAAGAGCGTCAACCGGCCGGTTTATCAGCTCCTCGGCGGCGCCTCGCGCGAGTCGGTGCTCGTGTACGGGCACGCCAACGGCGGGACGATCGACGAGACGGTCGAAGCCGTGGGCCGCTACCAGGCGATGGGCTACCGGGCCATCCGCGCGCAGTGCGGCGTGCCCGGCCTCGCGGGCGCCTACGGTGTCGGCCGCAACACGCTGTTCTACGAGCCGGCCCAGAAAGGACTGCCGCCGGAAACCTGCTGGAGCACGGAGAAATATCTGTCGTTCGTGCCGACGCTGTTCGAGCGGCTGCGCCGGGAGTTCGGCCAGGACGTGCACCTCCTGCACGACGTCCATCATCGGTTGACGCCGATTGAAGCGGGACGCCTCGGACGCAGCCTCGAGCCGTATCACCTCTTCTGGATGGAGGACCCGGTTCCCGCCGAGCTGCAGGAAGGCTTCCGGCTGATCCGGCACCACACGACGACGCCGATCGCCGTGGGCGAAGTCTTCGACTCGATCTACGATTGCCAGCAGCTCATACGGGAGCAGCTCATCGACTACATCCGGACGACGGTGGTGCACGCGGGGGGCATCAGCCACCTGAGGAAGATCGCCAGCCTCGCTGAGCTGCACCACGTCCGGACCGGCTCGCACGGCGCGACCGATTTGAGCCCCGTCTGCATGGCGGCGGCGTTACACTTCGACCTGAGCGTGCACAACTTCGGCATCCAGGAGTACATGCGGCACACTGACGACACCGATCGCGTGTTCCCGCACGCCTACACCTTTGCCGACGGCGCGATGCATCCGGGTGACAAGGCCGGACTCGGCGTGGGGATCAACGAGCCGCTCGCCGCGACCTTCCCGTACGAGCGCGCGTACCTTCCGGTCGCGCGCAAGTCCGACGGCACGATCCACAGCTGGTAGTGATGGAGCGCCGGATATGACTGACGCACTTTCTCGCCGAGACTTCCTGATCGGTCTTGGGGCCGCCGGGGCCGCCGGATTCCTGGTGAACGGCCCACTCGCGGCGCAAGCCAACCCGCGGATCACGTTCGGCTGCGCGGCCATCACCTGGGGGGGCAACGATCTCAAGGCGATCGAGGACGTCGCCTCGCTCGGATATCCGGGCATCCAGCTCCGCTCGAATATCCTCGAGGCCTACGGCGATCGCCCCGACGTGCTCCGCGAGCTGCTCCAGAAGAACCGGCTCACGATGGTCGCGCTTTCAAGTGGCAACGTCCGGATCGACCCGGCCGTCGAGAAAAAGGAGATCGACAAGCACGTCGGGCACGCGAAGTTCGTGCGCGATGTCGGCGGCCTCTATCTTCAGTTGACAGACGAGCGCCCGAAGGGCCGTCCAATCGTCGCAGACGACTACAAGCGCCTCGCACGGCTGCTGACCGAGATCGGCAAGCGCACGGCCGATCTGGGGATCCCGGTCGGCTTCCACAATCACATGAACAACCTCGGCGAGCGCCCGGACGAAGTGCGGTGGATCCTCGACGCCGCCGACCCGCGCTACGTCAAACTCCAACTCGACACCGCGCACTATCAGCAAGGGGGCGGCGACCCCGTCGCGGCGGTCAGAGAGTATCGCGACCGCCTGATCTTCCTGCACATCAAGGATCTCGAGGCGCCCGTGCCGGGCGCCACGGGTGACCTGTCGCGCTCGTACCGGTTCGTCGAACTGGGCCGGGGCAAAGTCGATCTTCCAGGGTTCTTCACCGCGCTTCGGGAGGTCGGTTTCCAGGGCTGGGCGGTCGTCGAGCTGGATCGCGTCCCCGATCCGTCGAGGACGCCGAAGGAAGCGGGAGCGATCAGCAAGAGGTACATCGAGGAGAAGCTGGGACTGAGCGTCGGGGCGGCGACGTCGGTGTCCGACAACCAACTGACGGACGCGGAAAAGCGGGCCGGCTGGATGCTGCTCTTCGACGGCCGGACGCTGGACGGCTGGCGCGGTTATAAGCGGCCCGACGCATCAGCGACGCGGTGGACGGTCGTCGACGGCATGATGACCGTACCTCCGAACGACGGCAAGGACACGCGCGGCGCCCGCGATCTGATCACGGCCGCGACCTTCGATCAATTCGAGCTAACGCTCGAGTGGAAGGTGTCGCCCGGCGGCAACAGCGGCGTGAAGTACTTCGTCCTCGAGGACATGGACTCGGCGATCGGGCACGAGTATCAGATCATTGACGACGAGCGGCACGCGGACGCGCTCATCGGACCCGAGCGGCAGACGTCGGCGTTCTACGACGTCCTCGCGGCGTCGAACCGTCCGATCAAACCCGCCGGCGAGTTCAACAGCAGCCGGATTCTCGTCAGCGGGCACAAGGTCGAGCACTGGCTGAACGGCACCCAGGTGCTCGAGTACGAGCTGGACAGCCCGGCGCTGCGGGCCGCGATCGAGGACAGCAAGTTCAAAGGGGTCGCGCGGTTCGGAAAGCTCCAGAAGGGGCATATCCTGCTGCAGGACCACGGCGATCAGGTGTGGTATCGGAACGTCAAGATCCGCGCGAGGACGACGTGAGAACCGCCCTGTAGGCCCGAGCTTCAGCTCGGGCGTGCTGGAACCAGCAACGAGCTGACTCGAGGACGCCCGACCTGAAGGTCGGGCCTAC
>JBOGJB010000440.1:0-3183 GCA_050745085.1 Vicinamibacterales bacterium | reverse complement strand
CGGCAGCGCCGTCGGCGCGGCGCTCACACTGCGCCGTCCGCTCGGCGCCGCCGAAGCGCGCCTGCTCGGCGGGTCCGCCGTGTTGCTCGGCTTTCTCGGTTTCGTCGGCTTCAAGTGGCCGCGCGCGCTCAGCGTGCCGCTCGCCGTCCTGATGCTCTGGATCGCGCTCTCGCTGCTGGCGCGCGCGTGGCAGCTTCACCGGGCCGCGCGCCGCGCCAAATAGAACCAATACACGCAGATAGGAACTTCCGGAGTCTTTGTTGGACAGTTTTTGTCACGCCTGTTGACAGGGCGTGTCGATCGCTCACGTTTTCGTAGCGGGGCGCTTCGGCCTAAGTCATTGAAGGGGTGTGTCTTCGTCAAACGGGCTCGGATGGCAGTCGGCTTGCTCAGTCAGTTGGTGTTTATGCGCGCCCGGAGGGCCGCGTCCCAGGGGTTCACGCTCATCGAGCTCATGGTCGCGGTCGCGATCATTGGCATCCTCGCTGCGATTGCCGCGCCGGCGTTGCTCCGCGCCCGCATCTCTGGCAACGAAGCGTCGGCGATCGGATCGATTCGCGCCATCAACGCCGCGGAAACCGCGTATGCGACATCGGCCGCGCGCGGCGGGTTCGCCGTGCTACTGTCGACGCTCCAGGCGCCCTGCGGCGGAGCGGGCGCCGGGTTCCTGTCGATGGACCTCTCGTTCGATCCGAGCTTCAAGAGCGGCTATATCGTCACGCTGCAGGCGGGTGCGGGGTCCAACGCCGGACCGTTCGACTGCAATGGGACCGCGACGCGGACGGCGTACTACGCCTCCGCGGTTCCGAGGGTCTTCAACGCCACGGGCCGGCGCGCGTTCGCCAGCAACTCGATCAACGCCGTCTGGCAGAACACGACCGGCGTCCCGCCGGCCGAGCCGTTCGTCGTCGGGCCGACCATCAGCCCGATCCAGTAACCCCTGATTCCGCTGATGCCACCGACGACCACCATCGTGGCGTCGAATGGGCCGAGCGCGCGCCGGAAGGCACCGCGCCGGAGCCTATCTCAGAGGCGCCTGACGAGACTAGGGGACGACGATCGGCGTCGGGCAGAGGTCGTTCTGCGCGTGGTCGGCCTCGTGCTTGGCCTTGCGCTTCGGCTCGAGCGACACCTCGCCGATCTTCCGGACTCGCACGTCGCCGCCGAACGACTCCAGCTCGATCTGCGCGGCGCCGCCACCGACGGTGAACGTGCGGCGCCGGCCGCGGCGTATCTCGCCCGCGTCCTCAGCGATCGGGAACGACGACCGCATGTCCCCCTGATAGGTGCGCACCGACATGCTCGCGCTCGCATTCTCGGGCAGGGCGAGCGTGATGTCGCCATTGTGCGTCGACAACCGGTAGAGATTGTCCGCCACGGTCCCCTCGTAAATGATGTCGCCGTTCACCGTCGTCGCCTCGAGGCTTGCCGCTTTCATGCCGAGCATCCGGATGTCGCCGTTGATCGTCTCGGCGGTGATGTCGCCAGTGGCCCCACGGATGTTGATGCCCTCGTTGACCGTGTGCAGGTTCAGCTTGCCCTTCGCGTCCTCGACGAGAATTTCCCCTTCAATCGACTTCAGCGAGACCACACCGGAGCCGCCCCTCAGCGTCACGTCACCACGTGTGGTCTCGACGGTGACGTCCGACTGCGTGCCCTCGATGGAGACGAAGTTGTAGGTCCCGCCGATCCGTACCGGCAGCCAGGTTGGAACCGAAATCGTGTAAGCCACCGACCCGGGGGCGCCGGACCGGTTCGCTGAGACGTGGATCTCGACCCCTCCGGAGCGGATGTTGACCTTCGCGCGGCTGTCATGGTCCGCGACGACGCGCAGCTCGTCCTTGTTCCACGCCTTGACGACGACCTCCCCCGCGAAGTTCTGAACCTGCAGGCGCTGTCCTTTCTGCACCGGGACGGTCTGATCTGTTGCCGGCGAGCGCGCCGCCCGTCGATCCGCCTGCGCGCTGGCCGGCGCGGCAGCAAGCACGAGAGCACCAAGCACGCAACCCGTAACCCGAACCCCGAAACTCGACACGTTCATGAGAGCCTATCCTTGTGGATCAGTGAGCGCGCTGACGCGGCGGAGCAGCGCCAGCTTGCGCTGCCGCGCCGCCGCGAGGTGGCTGTAGAGATACGTATTCGCCGGGTCGGCCGCCAGCGCCCGCTGCGACTGGTCGATGGCCTGATCGATCGAGGCCAGGCTGTCCTCGAGCACCTTGATCGTCGCGGGATCGAGGCGCGACCGGCCCGCCTCGAGCGCGCCCTGAAGATCGGCGACCGCCTGGTCGTACGGCGCGTCCGCCAGGTTCACCGGTACGGCCGTCGGATCGCCGATGATGGCCGCCTGCGTCGCTGGCGGCTCCGTCGCCTGGCGCCGCGCCATCCAGACGGCGCCGCCCGAGAGCACCATGAGAGCGATCCCCGCGGCGGCGAGCTGCGGCATCGACAAGGTGTAGCGCCGCGAGGCGCGCGCGGCCGCGACCCGTTCCGCGATGCCCGGCCACAGGTCGGCGTCCGGCGCGCGATCGGTCATCGCCTGCGCGCGCGAGACGACGGCGCCGAGCTCGTCGAGCGTCGCGCGGCAGGACTCGCACGTCTTTAGGTGCGCCTCCAGCTCGCGCCGCTCCCGCGCGTCCAGCTCGTCGTCCAGGTACTCCGACAACCGATCGGTCCACTGGTCCATAACAGTCCCCAGCAGGCACTAGGCAGTAGGCACTGGGCACTCAGAATGCCTACTGCCTACTGCCTACTTCAAGTGCTTCCTCAACATCATTCGCGCGCGGTGCAGCTGCGCCTTCGACGTGCCAGGTGAGATGCCCAGCAGCGTCCCGATTTCATGGTGCTTGTAGCCCTCGACGTCGTGCAGCACGAAGATCTCGCGCGCGCCCTCGGGCAGCCGCTCGAGCGCCGCCTCGAAGTCGATCGAGAGGTCCGGCCGCGACGCGGTCGAGCGCGCCGTGTCGAAGATGACGTCCGAGTCCACGCGACGCGAGCGCTCGGCGCCGCCCGCGCGGAACCGCTCGAGCACGACGTTGACCGCGAGGCGGTGGAGCCAGGTCGTGAACGCCGACTCGCCGCGGAAGGTGCCGAGTTTCTGCCACGCGCGGACAAACACGTCCTGGGTCAGCTCATCGACGTCCCGACCCCCAGCCATGCGCCGGACGATGCCGTGCACACGGGGGA
>JBOGJB010000439.1:0-11542 GCA_050745085.1 Vicinamibacterales bacterium | reverse complement strand
GGACAGCCCATCGCCGACGACCAGCCGGACGTCGTGGAGGCGCTCCGGCTGCTGCTGGTGGACGAAGGCTACCGGGTCGAGGCCGCCGCGTCGCCGGCGGAGGCGCTCGCGCGCCTCGAGTCCGAGGACTTCGATCTCGCGCTCGTCGACCTCAACTACACGCGCGATACGACGTCCGGACAGGAAGGGCTCGATCTGCTCGAGCGCATCCGTGCGATGGACCCGGCCCTGCCCGTCGTCATCATGACGGCCTGGAGCAGCGTGCCGATCGCAGTGGAAGCGATGCGGCGCGGCGCGCGCGACTACCTCGAAAAGCCCTGGGACGACGACCGGCTGATCGCGTGCGTGCGAACGCAGATCGAGCTGCGGCGGGCGATGCGGCGCAGCGAGCGCGCGGAGGAAGCGGCCGGACGGCTGCAGCGGACGCCCGTGTTCATCGCCGAGTCCCCCTCCATGAAAGACATCGCGCGCACCATCGACCGCGTGGCGTCGTCCGACGCCGCCGTCCTGATCACCGGTGAGCACGGCACGGGCAAGGAAGTGGTCGCGGCCTGGCTGCACGCGCGCTCAGACCGGCGCACGCGGCCGATGGTCACGATGAATGCGGGCGGGCTCGCCGACGGCGTCGCCGAGAGCGAACTGTTCGGCCACGTCAAGGGGGCCTTCACCGACGCGCGGGCGGATCGGCTTGGCTGCTTCGAGCTGGCAGACGAGGGGACGCTGTTCCTGGACGAGATCGCGAACATGCCGGTGCGGCTGCAGGCGAAGCTGCTGCGCGTGCTGCAGACAGGCGAGGTGCAACGCGTCGGCTCGTCAAAGATGCGCTACGTCACCGTCCGGATCCTGTCCGCGACCAACGCCAGCCTCGACGCGGAGCTCGCGGCGGGACGGTTCCGCGAGGACCTGCTGTACCGACTGAACACCGTCGTTCTGCATTTGCCCCCGCTGCGCGAGCGGCCGGAGGACGTCGCGCCGCTGGCGGCGCACTTCCTCGTCCGGTACGCCGCGCGGTACGGCAAGCGGGTCGCCTCGTTCGAGCCGGCGGCGCTGTCGACGCTCGGCGCCCACCGCTGGCCGGGGAACGTGCGCGAGCTGGCGCACAGCGTCGAGCGGGCGGTGCTGATGGCGGAGCCGGGCGCTGAAACGCTGGGGGCCTCCGATCTGTTGCTTGGGCCCGGCTTCAGCCGGACTTCTGCGCAGGACGTAGCGTCCGGCTTCAGCCGGACCAACCTCGACGAACTCCCCCTCGAACAGATCGAGCACATCTTCATCCAAAAGGCGCTCGCCCGGCACGCCGGCGACGTGCGGCGCGCGGCGGCGCAGCTCGGCCTGAGCCGCAGCGCACTCTACCGCCGACTGCAGCAGATGGCGGGCGCCTCGGATTCGATGGGGCCGACCGACAATGACGACAGCGGTTGAACGCAGCGCACGGGTTCAGCCGAGCATCGAGCAGTCCGTTCTGCTGCTCGGGCTGCTAGCCGGGTTGCCCGCCAGCGCGCTCGTCCTCTACGGCGTCTGGGCCGAGCCGTACACCTTCGAGGTCCGGTGGACGATCACCGCCGTCGTCGTCTGCGTCTGGCTCGGAGCGGCGGCGGCAGCGCGCCAGATGGTGACGCGCATCCTGTTCGTCGCCGCCAACCTGCTCGGCGCGCTGCGGGAAGGGGACTACTCGATCCGCGGCGTCGGCGCGCGGACGGGGAGCGCGGCGGACCTCGTCATGCACGAGATCAACGCGCTCGGCAGAACGCTGCAGCGGCAGCGCACCGAGGCGGTCGAGTCGACGGCGCTGCTCTCGAGCGTGATGCAGGCGATCGACGTCGCGATGTTCGCGTTCGACACCGAGGAGCGGCTCGTGCTCGTCAACCCCGCGGCCGAGCGGCTGCTCGGGCGGGCGTGGCCGAAGCTGCTGGGACGGCGGGCGACCGAGCTGCGGCTCGATCCGTATCTGGCCGGCTCGGTCCCGCGGCTCGTCGATCGGACGTTTGCCGGGCACGGTGCGCTCGAAGTACGCCGCTCGACCTTCTACCGCGACGGCAAGCCGCACCAGCTCGTCGCCTTCTCCGACGTGAGCCGCGCGCTGCGCGAGCAGGAGCAGCTCGCCTGGCAGCGGATCGTGCGTGTCCTGTCGCACGAGATCAACAATTCGCTGACGCCGATCAAGTCAATCGCGCACACGCTGAAACGGATGGTGTCGAGGGTGCCGGACCTGCCGCGCGGCCCGGAGATAGCCGACGGTCTGACGCTCATCGAGACGCGGTCCGGCGCGCTCGGACGCTTCCTCCGCGCCTACGCGCAGCTCGCGAAGCTACCGAAGCCGCAGCCGAAGCGGATCTCCATCCTGCCGCTGGCGCGGCGGGTCGCCGAGCTGGAGCAGGATCGCCTGACGGTCGAGATCCGCGCCGTCTCGGACGTCGAGCTGGACGCGGATCCCGATCAGATCGAGCAGCTCCTCATCAACATTGTCCGGAACGCGGTCGACGCGGCCCTGGACACCGGCGGCGGCGTCTGGATCGACTGGCGGAACGGCGACGGCTTCGAGATGACGGTCGAGGACGAAGGACCGGGCCTGCCGGACACGACCAACCTGTTCGTGCCGTTCTTCACCACCAAGCCGGCCGGGTCCGGCATCGGCCTCGTGCTGTGCCGCCAGATCGCCGAAGCGCACGGGGGGACGCTCAGTCTAGAGGCCAGGGTTACGGGACGGGGTTGTAAAGCCACTCTACGACTTCCACCATTGCCGAATTGAGAATTGGGAATTGCATTGGGAAATCGTCAATTCCCAATTCGGCAACGCTGCGAAGGGGATCAGCGCTTCTTCTTAGCCATCCACCGCCCCGCGTGGATCTTGAAATCGATTAGCTCACGGGGCGTCATGTCCTTGAAGCCGTCGGCCCGCACGTCCTTGATGAACTGGGCGTCGACGCGGTGGATGCGCATCTGGACCAGCGTGTCGACCGGGATGTCCTTGTACCCGACCTCCTTCAGCTCGCGGATGAACTCCGGCGTGACGCGATGGATGCGCATCTGCACCAGCTCGTCCATCGGGATGTTCTGGTAGCCTTCGGCCTTCAGATCGCGCACGAACTCGGGCGTCACTCGATGGATGCGGGTCTGCACGAGGTCGTCGCCGTCCATGTTCTTGTAGCCGAGCGCGCCGAGCTCGGCGATGTGCTCCGGCGTGACGCGGTGGATCCGGAACTGCAGCAGATCCTCCACCGACATGTTCGAGTAGCCGTTCTTCTTCAGCTCCGCGATGAACTCCGGGGTCACGCGATGAATGCGCATCTGCAGGAGCTGGTCGGTCGCCAGCTTGTCGTGGCCGAGCTTTCGCAGCTCGGAGATGAAGTCGGGCGTGACGCGATGGATTCTCATCTGCACGAGCTGGTCGGTCGCGAGCTTGTCGTACCCCAGCTTCCGCAGTTCGGCGATGAATTCCGGCGAGACGCGGTGGATCCGCATCTCTTCGAGCCGTTCGAGCGGCAGGTCCTTGTAACCGAGCTTCTCCAGCTCCTGAATGAACGCACGGCTGACGTCATGGATCGCCAGCGCGAACAGCTCGCGCTCCGTCGGCTGGCCGTCGCCCCGCTGCTTCAGGAACGCCCTGAAGTCCGGGTTCGGCGTAAACCGGAACTCGCCGATGCCGCGTCCTTTGCGGAAGGTGCCGTCGAAGTCGACGACGCCGGCGTCGCGCTTGAGCTGGAAGCGGGCCTCGGTGAGGTCCACGAGCTCCGCGGGAAGGCCGCTGAAGGCCTCGACCGGCACGGAGAAGCCCCAGTTGCTCCACTCATGGTCGCGTAGCCGCATCTGAAACTGCAGCTGCAGCTTCGACCAATCGTCATCCTTTGGATCCCTGGTGCCCCAGCCTTTCGGCTGAACGTCGGCGGTCCAGGTCCCGACGACCGTGGACCCGCCGGACTTGTCGGTCTGAGCGGGCTCGACCGAATCCCCGACGACCAAGGCCAACAGAGAAATGGCGAGCGCAGACGTGCGAAACATAGGAACTGGCCTCCGTTTGACTTGGATGCGCCTGTCGACGGAAGGGTTTACGGTCAAAGACAGGCTTCCCCGGACAAGACGACTGCCGCGTACGGTCGTATGTCCCCCCCACGATAGTCAGCCTGGCGAAGGTAGTCCGGTCGACCGGCGATCGACGCTGACTTATTGATGATCGGCTGGCCAGCCGCGAGCAACCGGTACAATTGAACCCGAATGGCGGATCAGGACCCGTCGCCATCGCTGGGTTTTCACCCATCCGCCAGGCGCATCGTCCGGTTTGGCGCCTTCCGGATGGATCTCGCCGACGGCACGCTGTGGCGGGACGGCGGGGAGATCCGCCTGCCGCCCCGCGCCCTCGCTCTGCTGCAGCATCTGGTCGAGCGTGCCGGGCGCGTCGTGTCCAAGCAGGCGCTGATGGACGCGGCGTGGAAGGATGCCCACGTCAGCGAGACGTCGCTCACCGAAGCGATCGGCGTGATCCGACAGACGCTCGGCGACGATCCGCAGCAGCCGCAGTTCGTCCAGACGGTGCATCGCCGGGGTTATCGCTTCGTCGCGCCGATCGCGGTCGATGGTGCGCAGGGTGGCCCCTTCGACGGTGCTCAGGGCAGGCCGGCGATGGCGGCGGTCGCAGCGCCGTTGCCGGCGGCCGGATCGCCAGAGGCCGAGCGACCCGCCCGGCGCCTGCTCGTAGTGGCCGGCGTCGCGGCGCTTCTTCTTGCCGTCGCCACGGTGGCCTGGCTCCGCCCGTGGCCTCAGACCGCGGCGCGCGTCACGCGCGCCAGCATCACGCTGCCGGCCGACCAGGCCCCGGCTCCCGGCCTCAGTGCCCATCCGGTCATCGCGATCTCTCCCGACGGCCAGCGGATCGTCTACACCGCAGGCTCGACCGGCGCGTATCAACTGTTCCTGCGGCGGATGGACCAGTTCGAAGCGACACCGATTCCCGGAACGCGCGGCGGGCACGGACCGTTCTTCTCGCCCGATGGCGGCTCCGTCGCGTTCTTTCAGGAGAGCGCGCTCAAGCGCGTGTCGCTCGACGGCGGCGAGCTGACCACGATCACGTCCGCCGCCGGCGGATACGGCGGTACGTGGCTGGACGATGGGACGATCGTCTTCGCGCCGGAGGCCACCGGTGGGCTGATGAGAGTGGCGGAGGCAGGCGGGACCCCGTCGCCGCTTCCGCGCCCGACACTGGGGTGCGGCTATCGATGGCCGTCCGCCGCCGCCGACGGCGACACGATCATCGCGACGCGCTGGCCGTCGAGCGTGCTCTCGGCCGCGGTCGTCGCGATCTCGCTCAAGCACGGGACCGAGCGGGTCATCGCCGAGCGCGCGACGTTCGGCCGTTACGTGCCGACCGGCCACGTGGTGTTTCTGCGTCAGGGCGAGCTGTACGCCGCGCCGTTCACGCCGGGCGCGGGGGCGGGCCCGCTCAGGCCCGTGCTCTCGGACGTCATGACCGGCGCCACCGGCGCCGGCCAGTTCGGCTTCTCACCGGCAGGAACGCTCTTGTATGTGCCCGACAGTCCGGAGCGCACCCGCCGCATGCTCGCGACCGTCGATCGGCAGGGGCGCATGACCGATCTGCCGATGCCGGGCCGCCCGGTTCAGAACCTCTCGACGTGCGGCGAGCGATTCGCCGTCACGATCAGCGAGCGCGGCGCGTCGGACGTCTGGATCGGCCGCCTCGACCGCGCCACGCTCAGCCGGTTGACCTCCGACGGGCTGAACATCGAGCCGGTCTGGACCCCGGATTGCCAGACGCTGACGTTCTCGTCGAGCCGCACCGGAGTGATGAACATCTACGTGAAGCCCGCCGACGGCTCGGGTGACGCCGAGCGGATTGTGGAAGGACCGCACACGCTCGCTCCGGGCTCATGGACGCCGGACGGTCGCCGCCTCCTCCATTGGCAGATTGGCGGCGAGACGCGCGCAGACATCTGGATCCTCGACCGCGACACGGGCCGCCGCCGCCCGCTCGTCTCGACCCGCGCGAACGAAGCGATGCCACGCATGTCGCCGGACGGCCGGCGGTTCGCGTACCAGTCGGACGAATCAGGGCGCCCGGAGATCTACGTCGGATCTCTCGATGGAACCGGGCGCATCCAGGTCTCGTCAGACGGAGGGACGTTTCCGGCCTGGGCGCATGACGGCCGCGAGCTGCACTACCTGCAGAGCCGCGCGATCATGCGCGTCGTGATGCCCGACGCGCCAGACGGCGCGCCGAGCGACCCGCAACAGGTGTTCTCTCACCCCGATCTTGTCGGGTTCCGTCCGACGCCAAGCGGCTTTCTCATCGTGCGGCGGACCACCGAGCACCTCCCGCTGACGAAGCTCAATCTCGTTGTGAACTGGTTCAGCGAGCTGCAGCGCCCGGACCCTTGATCAAGCTGACGTTGAGCGTCGCGGCCTCTCCCGCCCGTACGCGCACGGTCGAGGTGTACGGCTCGTGCCCGTCCTTCCGGATCTCGATGCGATGCGCGCCCTCCGAGAGCTCGAGCACGAGGCGATCGCTCGAGTCAGGGAATCGCCAGCGCTCGCCGTCCACGAACACCTCGGCATCGGCCGGCTGGACGCGAATCGACAACGTCCCGAAACGGCTCGCCGGCGTGTAGTCGCGCGCCGGGTATCCTGAAGCCGCCTGCCGCTCCGGCTGTGACGACGGAGGAGCGGGGACGGGCCGCGGCGGCGCGGCTTCGCCGGGACCGAGCGGCACCATCGCGTGCTGAATCTTGTAGCCGGCCCGCGGACTCAGATAGAGCTTCTCGGTGATCGTCTGGTATCGCTCGTGATACAGCACGATCTCATGCCCGCCAGGTTCCACGCGGAGGCGCTGGAACATGCCGTCGAAGTCGTCAACCTTTCCGGCGAAGCGGCCGTCGACGTAGACCTCGGCGTCGCGCGGCCACACCTGGATGCGGACGTCGCTCGAGCCGTCGAACCAGTACGGGGCGTACGGGTATGGTCCATACCGATACGAACCGTAAGGGTAGAAGCCATAGGGGTAGAACCCGTAGGGGTAGAAGCCGTACCCGGAGAACCCCCACGGATACCAGAACGGTGAATAGAAACCGGCGCCGACGAACACGCGCCGTCGATAGCGTTGCGCCTCGGCGGTCGAGGGTGAGAGCGCTGCCAGCCAAACCACTATCAAGCAGCCCAGGACGAGTGGAGTTCTGATCCGCACGGGGGCCTCCCTCTGGCAGGCGCTGGCGGACAGCCGAAGGGGGACGGCCGTCGCTCCTATCTTAGACGATTTGGCGGGCGTGCGAGAAGCAGACCCTCGACAACGGAGGCCAAGGAGGCCACGGAGAGCGATCACCACGGAGACACGGAGACAACGGAGATTCTCACGTTTGATCCCCGTGCTCTCCGTGCCTCCGTATTTGTCTCTCTCCGTGTCCTCCCTTGCCTCCGTGCGTCCGCGCCCTAGAACGTGAGTCGCGCGCCGAACCGAACGACCCGCGGCGCGAGCACTTCCAGCACGTTATTCGCCGTGCTTGCCGTCTGCTGATGCTGACGGGTCAGCACAGTGTTCGCGTTGCCGACGTTGAAGACGTCGACGCTCGGGATGACCGACAACCGCCCGAACGTGAACTTCTTCTCCACTTTCGCGTCGAGCACGTACATGTCGTCGTAACGCCGCGTGGCATACGGCTCGATGAGCAGGAACACCTGGCTCAAACGGCCTCCGCGGTCCGCGGGCGAGAGCACGGTCCGGTTGAACGGGAACCCGTCGCGGGCGTTGAGGAACGCTGACGCGTTGATGCCCCACGGGAACGCGTACATCCCGGACAGCTTGGCGGTCCAGCGCGCGTTGTTCACGAGCGTCTGGTGGCCGTTGACGTGGTCGTAGTTCGTCGGGTCGCCGATGACCGCCGCCCCCGCGCCAACGAGCCCCGCGGTCACGGGATCCTGGAAGCCGTCGAGCCCCCAGCGTCCGACGGTGTTGTTCCAGGTGAAGCTCCCGTTCATCATCCAGCGATTGCTGAGGCGCTTGCGCGCGCTCACCTCGAAGCCGTGGAACCCGCGATCGAGCGCGTCGCCGGTCAGCCGCTGCGTCGTCGGGACGTTGAACGGCAGCGTGTAGTAGGTCGCGGTGTACGACGGCTGGTCGCAGCTCGCGTTGCCGCACGCGTACGTGCGCGTGACCGGGGTGAACGCGTCCGGTGACAAGCCGATCCGCTCCTGAATGAAGAAGCGACCGATCCGGCGGTAGATGTACGACGCGCTCACGCCGAGGTTCGGAATGACCTCGCGGTCGATGCCGACGATGGCTTCGATCACGCGGTCGTTCTTCAGATCCGGATCCACCTGGTTCGACGTCACGGGCGAGCCCGGGTTCGCGAAATTGTAGTTCCCGGCGACGAGCTGCGGCGCGGTCAGCGTCAGCTCGTCGCGCTGGATGAGAGTGTCGCCGTTCCGATCGGTCCACGGGAACCGCAGCCGTACCTCGTTGAGCGGGTTCAGCGCGTCAGAAGCGAAGAACCCCTGCCCGTAGAAGACCGACCCGCTCGCCTTGATCACGGTCGTGCCGTCGCCCGTGACGTCCCAGGTCATCCCGATCCGCGGGGACCAGTCGAGCGTGGTCACGCCGCTGTCGACGCCCGGGAAGGTCACCGCGGGCAGAAAGTCCGGCACGATCGGATTCTCCACGACGCTCGCGTCGAGCACCGAGTCGTCCTGATAGTCCACCCGCACGCCGAGGTTGAGCGTGATCCGGCCCCGCGAGTACGAGTCGTTGACGTAGGCAGAGCTCGTGACCAGCATGTTGCGGCCGACCGAGTCACGGAACAGGTCCGCGCGCGACGGGACGCCGCTGGCGAAGCGCGCCTGCGCGAACCCGCCGCGGTGCTGCTCCGCGTACGAGGGCGTGCGGCGCCACTTCGCGCCGAACTTGAGGGCGTGGTCGCCGCCCAGCTTGTTCGAGAGGAACCAGTTGGCGTCGCCGTTGATCTGGGTCTGGGGCCGCTCGAACGGTCCGTTGCGCAGACCCGACCTGTAGGAAACGCCCGTCGCCGTATCGAACGCCGACTGCACGCCGTCCAGCTCGGGGCTCGTGAAGTCGAGGACGAAGCCGCCGTCGAGATACGACGCCTGGGTCTCGAGAACGATCCGATCGCTCATGATCCAGCGATGTGAGCCCTTGTAGGTGTGGGCCGGTCCTGTCTGCTTGGATGCGGCCTCGATTCGCGTGAGCGGCCCCGCGCCGCGCGCGTTGCGAATCTTGTCGCTGAACGAATAGTGGAAGTTGACCTGGTGCGCGGCGGCCGGCTGCAGGTTCACCTTGCCGTTGGTGTTCTCGAGCACCGTCAGGTCGGTCTCGAGGTCATCCGGGTTGTTCGGATCCCCGCCCGGCTTCACGAAGCCGAGGACGCCGACCCGGATGTCCTGCTTGCCGAAACCGCCCCAGAACCACGCCTTGTTCCGCTTGATCGGTCCGCCGACCTCGAACCCATAGTCCTTTATGTTCTTCACCGGGTTGCCCGAGCCCGCGTTCTGCGCGCGCAGCTCGTCGGTGATGTTCTCGGACTGGTAGTTGTCATCGACGACGAACAGCCGGCCGGACCCTTTCAGGGCATTGCCGCCGCTCTTGGTCACCATGTTCAGGTTTACGCCGCCCGTCTGCATCGAGGCGTCGTTGCCGCCGGTCTGGACCTGGATCTCCTCGAACGCGTCGAAGTCGTAGTACACCGGCGACGACCCCGTCGCAGCCATGTCGGTGATGGTGACGCCGTCGAGGTTCCACATGGTGTTGCCCTGCTGCGTACCGTGGACCGTAAACGTGGACTGTTGCCCTGATTTGTTGCCGCCGACGTTCTGCTGGTTCATCACCATCCCGGGCGTCATCTCGAGCACGACCCAGGGATCCCGCGCCGTGGGAATGCTCTCGAGGTGCTCACGGTTGAACGTCTCGCCGGTCTTCACCGCGGTGGTGTCGACGACGGGGCTTTCTCCCGAGACCGTGATGGTCTCCTGCACTGCCGAGATCTCGAGCTTCGCGTTGACCTCGGCGGTGAACCCGATCTCGATGCGGACGCCGTCCCGCACGAGCGTCTTGAAGCCACCCAGTTCGAAGCGCACGGTGTAGGCGCCGATCGGAATGTTCGGGAAACGGTAAGCGCCGGTCTCGCTCGTCGCCGCCGACTGCGGCGCCAGCAGCGCCGGGCTTTCGATCGTTACAGTGGTGCCCGGCAGAACACCGCCGCCGCTGTCCGTGACTTTGCCAAAGATCTCGCCGGTCTGCGTCTGTGCGTCCGCGGACGGACCGATCGCGAGCGCCAGCGAGAGCACGAGCGCCGCCAAGACGAAGACACGATGCCTGAGCTCCATTCGTCCTCCTTGAACGGAATGTGAACTGACAGGGCGGCTCTGCAAGCGCGTCTCCCGCCGCGCTGATCCGCTAGTGGCGATCCACTGGTTTCAATCTGACCGCGTAACGGACGATCACCAGACGCGTTGGCGTCCCTTGTGACCGTCAGGGGCGGATGGCACGGCGTCGAGCGTCGCCGCGAGGGCCCGGCGAGCGGCATCCTCGACCCGCGCCAATTCAAGGCGCCGGATGGCGCCGTCCGAAGATCCGGTCGTGCCGGTGAGGACGGCCGACAGCTCGCGCGCGACCGCGTGCGCAAGCCGCGAGAGAAGATCGCCGTTCGCGCCGGGCGTCGCCTGCCCATCGTCCGTCGCGGGGTCCACCTGCACGGGCACGAGGAATCGATAGCCGCGCCGCGGCAGCGTCTCGATGTAGGTCGGCAGGCGGCGGTTGTCGCCGAGGGCGCGCCGCACCTGCTTGATGCACGAGTTCAGTCCCTGGTCGAAGTGGACGAAGGTTCCGTCGCGCCAGAGGTGCCGATGGAGGTCCTGGCGGCTCACGAACGTGCCGCTGTGCTCCGCCAGGTAGGCGAGGACGGCGCAGGGTTGCGGCCGGAGCCGCACCCGCACGCCCCCGCGCCGGAGCTCGCCGCTCCGGGTATCGAGATCGAACTGACCGAACCTGATGGTCGCCATGGTGTGACCCCTTGCTGACCTCAGGATCGGGCGAGGGAAGGGTCAAGTCCTCAAGGAGGGGTAAGGAAACACGGAACTTACGCGGAATGTTCGAGGTGCACCGGGTGCATTGCGTGCACTGGGTGCCCTCTAGTCAGACTTTGTCAAAACGTCAGCATTCGGCGGCTATCCAACCGGTCTGAACTCGCTCCGAGGAATCCTGTCTGCACGCTCATGACCGTTCATAACCGTGCATGACCGTGACACGCCCGTGAGGAATCTAAACGGAGGTAACGGAGGTCAAACGGAGGCTGATTTCCAAGCCGCTGATCACCGCAGGCCGCCACGCGGACGGCCCGGCGGAGCCGGGCCGGGCTGGCGTGAAAGCGCGGCGGACGTGAACCCGTTCTGGTCCTGCCGTGGCTCACGTCCGTCGCGCTTTCACGCCAAGTCGCCGCGCTGCGCGCGGCGTCCGCGTGACGGCTCGCGGTTCGGTTCACGCTCCATCCGCGCTCATCCGCGTAATCCGTGGCTTCGTGATCCGTGGTTGAGCCTC
>JBOGJB010000438.1:0-4158 GCA_050745085.1 Vicinamibacterales bacterium | reverse complement strand
GGCTATCTGCTCGTGCGTCGCGAACCAGACGCCCGGCTTCGACTTCATGTAGGTGACGAGCCGATCGAGCATCGCGATCCGGCCGCGGTGACCGATCACATGCGGGTGCATCGTCAGGATGAACATGCCGCGCTCCTCCCACGCTACGTCGAACTCCCCCTTCCAGATTGAGAAAACCTCGTCCGGCGTCATCGTCGGACGGATGGTGGCGAAGCGATCCATCCAGAAGTAGGGATAGTCGTCCAGGATCCACTCGACGGGCAGCTCGACGATGCCGGTGGGCTGGCCGCGGAAGAGCACCTCGTACGGACGATCGTCGGCCATGAGGCTGCTGTCGTAGAGGAGCTTCAGCTCCTGCGCGATCGAGATCGTGTACGGACTGTAGTCCCACGACGGCGTGCGCATGCCGACTGGCCGTTTGCCCGTCGCGGACGTCAATGTGTCCGCCGCTTTGCGCAGGAGATCGCGCTCGGTCGCCTCGTCGAGCGTCGAATTCCGCTCGTGGATCCATCCGTGCAGACCGACTTCATGGCGCCCGGCTTTGACGATCGCCTTCATCGAGTCGGGATACAGGATGGCGCTCACCGCCGGCACGAAGAACGATGCGGGGATCGCGTGCTTGTCGAGGAGCGCCAGCACGCGCGGCAGTCCTGCGCGCGAGCCGTATTCCCCCTGTGACAGGAGCGATGGGCTGTCGCGGCCGTCGCGCAGCGAGCCGGTCTCGTTGTCGAGGTCGAACGACAGACCGACTGCGACGCGCGCGCCGTTAGGCCACGCTTTCGGCGAGAGATCGCGCCCCGCGCGCACCCGTTCGACGGTGTCGCGAATCTGCCGCTCCGACTGGGTCCACGGCTGAGGGTTGGCGGGCGCCGGCTGCTGCGCCTGGGCCGGTCTGAAGACCGGCCCCTCCAGGAGGGCATACACACTCAGCACGGCCGCCGCGACGGCGGCGACGAAAGCGTGGCGGATCATGCGGCCGATTATAGTCAGGTCAGCAGCCGCTTCGCCTTCTTGGGATCGTCGGCGACGATGGCCAGCTCGACGAGGTCGTCGACGAGACCCGTGACATAGAGCGCGCGCAGGTTGACGTTCCCCTCCGCCAGCTTCTTCGCGACGCTCGACAGCTCGCCCGCGCGATTAGTGAGGAGCACCTGCACGACCTCGCCTTCCGAGAACCGGACGTTCGCGTGCTCGAGCGCGGCCCGCGCCGGCTCTATGTCGTCCGCGAGAATCCGGACGACGGCGTGCTGATCGATCTCGAGCGCCGCGAGCGACTTGATGTTCACGCCATACCGCGCGAGCGCGTCCGCCACGCGCGCGAGCTCACCGGGCCGGTGCGTCAGATGAATCTCGAGGTCTCTCATGACAGCCTCTCCTCCAACCGCGCCGAGCGTGGCGCAGACGACACGACGCGCCTGGGTAGAAGCGCGTTCATCTTCGTAACCATGCTGTAGAAGCTCATGCCCGCATACTGGGCGACCGCGTGGGGCGCGATCGCGGGATCGTCCGGCCCAATCAGCGTAGCAATGTCGCCGACCTCGACGCTCTTCTCGTCACCAATCTCCACGACGGTATGGATCGAGCTTATGACGGAGACGATGGGATAGAGACGGCCCCGAATCAGCACCTGGGCTTTGCCCGCAGCCGCGGCTGGGTATCCGTCGGTGTGCCCGACCGGCAAGAGCGCGATCCACGTGGGCTTCGAGGCAACGTAGCGCCGGTTGAAGCTGGCGCTCTCGCCCTCACGGAGCTGCTCGAGCCGCGCGATCCGGGCGCAGAGTCGAAAGACCGTCTTCAGATCGGGTTGGGTGGGCGGGGGGACCTTTGGATCCGGCGAGTAGTTCCCGAAAAGGAGGTTGCCTGGACGCACCATGTCCAGCCGCGCTTCGGGAAGGTAGACAACCTCGAACGACGGCGATGCATGCAGGCGCCCGAGCGTCAAGCCAGCCTGCCTGGCCTGATCCGTGAAGCGCACGAACCTGGAGAGCTGCTCGCGATCGAAATCCAGATCGTGCGTGAACATCATGTAGGTGCCATCCACGCGGACCGAACGGCTCGTGCAGAGCGCGTTGAGCCACGTGCGCGCGCGATGATCGGGCATGCCCTCGCGTCCCATCCCGGTATCCAGGTACACATGCATCGGCACGGCGCGCTTCAACCGCTTCGCCGCACGCTCGAGCCGTGCCGGCGCATCGTCGAGCCACACTGAGGGCCGCACCTCGTGACGCGCGAGTTCGACGATCTCCTCGTCAGAAGCCTCGGCCATGTTCAGAATCGGCTTCCGCACACCGGCGGCGCGCATCGCGAGCGCCTCGGCGACGCGCACGCAGGCGAGGCCCGCGACCTGCTCGCATGCTGCGACGATCGGGCCGACGAGTTGATCGCCGAGACCGTACGCGTTGTTCTTGATGACGGCGAGGATCGGCGTGCCGCCGGATAGCCGCGACACCTCACGAACGTTGTGACGGAAGGCCTCCTCCAGGATCTCGATCCAGGGATCGAAACCGGTCGGATGGCCGCCCGGGCGAAGACGGAAGATCTTGTCGGCCGACGGTGGCGGGGACTCGGGGGAAGCCGCGGAGCCAGTGAGCCTGGATGCGCCAAGGACCCCTGCGCAGGCGGCGATGAACTCGCGGCGAGACGGCGGCGAGCCAGTGACATTCGGGCGACGCACAGCGTCCTCCTCGCGCAAGGGGCTTGGGCCGGAGAGCAGAGGCGCAGGGTAGCACAGACGCGAGCCGTAAGGTCCCGGCGCGGGCCGCGGATAGAATGTTGCCGCTCGATGCTCTATACTGCCCAACGTTCACCAACCACGCTGTGTCTGCATGAGGCCTTGCATTGACCACCCCGAAGGCCAGCATGATCGGCGCGAGCGTTTCTTGGCTCGATCGGTATCTCGGGCCCGTATTATCCCCGCCACATCCGGGCGGAGACTGATATGCGGCGGGTCCTCCTCGTCGTCGGTCTTGCCGGCATCGCTGTCGCCGTCCCTCGCACCGCTCAGCGTCCTGAGCCTGCGACCTACGCGAGGCCGGAGCGGCTTGTCGATACCGCGTGGCTCGCGGCGCATCTGGACGATCCCGCCGTCCGCATCGTGGACTTGCGCCCGCGCGGGTACGAGGACGGGCATATCCCGGGCGCGGTCCATCTTCAGAACGCCGCCACACGAGATGCGAACACCGCCCCCGCCTTCGTGCCGTCGCCGGGGGACTTCGAGCAATCGATGGCGCTGCTCGGCATCACCAATGCGACGCGCGTCGTCGCCTATGACGATCGCGGCGGCATCTACGCGGCGCGGCTGTGGTGGCTGCTGAACTACTACGGCCACTCGAACGTCGCGCTCCTCGACGGTGGATGGACGAAATGGACGCTCGAAGGGCGACCGACCAGCCGCGCGGCGCGAGCCTTTGAGACCGGTGACCGTGGAACGCGGGCCTCTCAGGCCCGCGACGCGGAATTTGTCGCGCGCCCCCAGCCACGCTGGCTCGCGAGCGCGTCGGACGTCGTGGCGGCGATCGGGAAACCGGGTGTGAAGATCGTCGACGCGCGCACGACCGGCGAGATCGAGGGTCGCGAGCTGCGCGGCGCCCGCCGCGGGGGCATCGTCCCGTCATCGATCCCGGTGTACTGGGAGGATGCTCTCGACCCCGACACCAGAGCGTTCAAGCCGGCGCCCGCCCTCGTCCGGCTCTACCGCGATCGCGGCGTCCTGCCGGAGCACGAGGTCATCGCGTACTGCCAGGTCGGCATGCGCGCCGCGCACGATCTCTTCACGCTGCACCTGCTGGGCTACGACAAGCTGAGGAACTACCTGGGCGCGTGGGACGAGTGGGGGAACCGCGACGACCTGCCGCTTGCCGCGGCCAACACCGCGAAGGCCTTCGTAGGAGCCCGAATCATCGATGGGCGCGGCAAGCCGCCGCTCGAGAACGCAACGCTCGTCGTCGAGAACGGACGCGTGACGGCGCTCGGTCCCGCCGCCTCGGCGCGCGTGCCGGCGGGGGCCGAGCGGATCGACGTCGCAGGACGGACGATCATCCCCGGACTCGTCAACGCGCACGGGCACGTCGGCGAGACGCGCGGGCTGAAGGCCGCTCCCGAGTTCTACACCGAGGAGAACCTCCGGGCGCAGCTCGGGCTCTACGCGAGGTACGGCGT
>JBOGJB010000437.1:0-16405 GCA_050745085.1 Vicinamibacterales bacterium | reverse complement strand
GAGCTGGAGGACGAGCAGCGCGAGCGCCTGCGGAGGCACGGCATCACCGTCGACGAGCGCCGCGTGACGCGCCTCGACGGGCGCGATGGCCGGCTGGAGCGCATCGTTTTCCTCGCCGGTCCGCCGCTCGCGCGGCGCGCGCTGTTCCTCACGCTCGGTCAGTCACAGCACTCCGAGCTGACCCGGCGCCTCGGGTGCGAGTTCAATGACAAGGGCACCGTGCGCACCGGGCCGTATGAGACGACGCACGTGCCGGGGCTGTACGTCGCAGGGGACGCGTCGCGCGCAGTGCAGTGGGTGGTGGTCGCGGCGGCCGAAGGGGCGGAGGCCGCGTACGCGATCAACCAGGCGCTGCTGAAGGAGGATTTGGCGGCGGAGGCTCGTGGCGCATCCTCTGTGTAGACGATGAAGAGCTTCCTGACCTTCGCAGCGGCATTAGGTCTCGTCGCGAGCACCTCCGCCGCGCTGGCGCTGTCGCGGACGATTGCACTCCCGTCGGGCGCGACGGTCTCCATCGACAGCACCGTCGGCGACGTCGAGATCCGCGCGTGGGACAAGCCGGACCTGGCGATCAAGATCGACGCGCCGGCCGGCATCGAGCCGCGCGTGGACGAGGGGCCGGCCGCGATCCGGATCTCTGCGGTGCAGCCCGGCGGCGCGATGGACCGGACGGTCCGGACGCGCATCGCGATCCGTGCACCGGCACGGGCAACGTTCGAGTCGATTCGGCTGCTTGACGGCCAGCTCACGATCGACGGCCTGTCCGGCGCGATCAACGCGGACGTCCGGCAGGGCAACATCGAAGCGTCGCGCGTCGCCGGCCGCATGCGCCTCGAGACCGGTTTCGGGGACGTCAAAGTCGAGTCGGCGACGCTCGACCCGGACGGCCTGTTGCGGCTGCGTGCGTTCAACGGCAGCGTGCGCCTGGCGTTCGCGCGCACCCCGGCCGACGCACGCATCCTCGCGCTGACGTTCAACGGAAGGATTCAGTCGGAGATTCCGCTGACGCGGCGTGAGTCGTTTGGTCCTCGCTTCGGCGAGGCGACGCTCGGAAAAGGGGAGCCGTTGGTGTCGCTCGACTCGATCACGGGGGATATCACCATTATCAGCCCAAGTTCGAAGGTCGAAGGACGAAGGCTGAAGTAAGTTCGAGCTTTGACTTCAGCCTTCAGCCTTCGTACTTCCTACTTGAGCAAGATCTTTCTTCTCCTTGCCTCTTCGATGAGGAGATCGATCCGCGGGTTCGACGGGTCCAGCTTCTTCGCCTCGATCCACTCGCGAATCGCGTCGTCCAACCTGTTCTGCCGGGCGAGGAACACGCCCCGCAGGAGCCGCGCGCGCGCATCCGACGGGTTCAGATCGATCGCGGTCCGAATCGCCCGTTCCGCGTCTGCATCCCGTCCCCGGGACATCTCGAGCCAGCCGAGTGACGCGTGGTTCTCCGATGAGTCGGGGAACGCGCGCAGGCTCTCGGCGTACTCGTCCTGCGCGCGGACGAGCGCCGCGCCGGCCTGGCCGTCGAGCGTCGCGACGCCGAGCCCCAGCAATGCCGAGGCGGCCGTCAGGCGGACGACGCGCGCGGGATCGCGCAGGCGGGCCGTAATGGCGGGCACCGCGCGGCGCTCGCCGGCGAAACCCAGCGCGCGGATCGCGGTCGCGCGAACCATCGGCTCGCGATCAGCGGTCGCCTTCAGGAGCGCATTGGCGGCGTCGAGCGGCAGATGGCCGTCAGCACCCAGTCGTCCGATGAAGTCCGCGGCGCTTGCCCGGACGACGACGCCCTGAACGGGTTCAGAGAGCACCGAGGCGAGCGCGGGAATCGCGGCGCGGTCGCCGCCGCCGGCTCGGTACATCGCGTCAGCGCGCTGCATCACGCGCCCACGGCGCGTGCGATCGTCCTCCCCATACCACGCATTCATGGTCTTGATCGCCCACTCGGGCGTCTTATCGTCGTGGCAGGTCGTGCACGCGTTCGGCACGCCGTAGCTCGCGGTCATCTCCGGCACGGGCGGCGCGAACGTGTGATCGCGGCGGCGCGTGAGCAGCCGCCAGTTGACGTCGCTCATGTGGCACTCGACGCAGCGGCTGCCGGCCGAGTCCGCCTTGTGCCGCGAGTGGGCGGCCAGCTTCGCGCCGTTGAAGCTCGAGTGGCACTGCGTGCACAGGCCGTTGCTTTGCTCGACTGGCAGCTTGAGCGCGTGGTCGTTGCGCGCCGCGTGTCCGACGTGGCAGCTCGTGCAGGTGACGTCGCCCTTCAGGAAGCAGCCGGTCGCGGTGATCGCCTGCGGACGGTTGAAGCGGTTCGGCCGTCCGTCCGGCCAGAAATCCCCCTGCGGATCCTCGGGCGGGATCGGCTGGCTGATCAGGAAGGGGAGCGCGTAGTCCTCATAGCGATCGCCGGCGCGGAAGCCGGCGAAGTAGTTCGTCTTGTTGCCGTGGCAGTAGCCGCAGGTGTCGAAGATCTGGCGCGGCGCCGCCGTGCGCGGCGAGGTGATTTTAAGCGCGGACGGGCGGTGCGACTCGCCTGCCTTCCACGCGCGCATCGCGTTCGAGTGCTCGCGGCCGGGGCCGTGACACGCCTCGCAGCCGATGCCCATCTCCGTCCAGGACGTGCGGTAGGTCTTCGTCGCGGTGTCGAAGTTCTGCGCCAGGTTGGTGGCGTGGCAGTTGAAGCAGTTGACGTTCCAGATCTGCCGGAAGTCGTGCGCGGCATCGCTGCCTTCTATGGGAAGCGGCGTGATTTCCTTGAAGTCGATCCACTGGCCGGTCTCGACGTGCCAGAACACCGGGAGGACGTAGATGCGGCCCTCGGGTAGCCGCGAGAGATAGCCCTGGAACCGGCGCGCGCCGAGCGTGTAGTGAACTTCGAACTCTTCCTTGACGCTCGCCGCACCGCGACCGACCTTCACAAACCGGCGGCCGTCGCGCGTGTCCATCGCGTACGCGCGGCCGTACTTCTCGAACCGCGTGCCGGGGCGGAAGTCGCCGAGGACCCGCGCCTCCTCAACGGGACGCGTCATCTGCACGTGCAGCGATTTCTTCCAGGACGCGTATTGGTCCTCGTGGCAGGACTTGCAGGACTCGGAGCCGAGGTAGTCGGATGTCGCGTTGGGGTTCGCGGCCGTCTGAAGATGGGCGCCTCCAGGACCAGCCAGGTTATTCAGCCCGGCCGTCTGGGCGAGCGCGGACAGATACACGCTCGCGACGACGCCGATCAGGAGGGGCGCCCGTCTCATATTGGACCTGAGGATCGAATTATAGGGCGGCGCCGGCCGCCGCGCCGACGAGGCCAGTGCGTTCGGCCTCGCGACGCAGGTCGTCCAGCCGGCGTTCGGGATCTATCTGGGGTTGAGGCTGGCCTGAGTCGGCCAGCCCCATGACATGAGCCTGGCCTACCTCGAGCAGCCCCCGCCCATCGGCTCGTTCCAGCCGTACGCGACGATCGGATCCGTTTCGACGATCTGGGTGGCGACGCCGTCCAGGCGGCGCTCGATCGCGCCGCGGCCTCGCCCGCGCGCGACGTAGACGACGACCGCAGCACGACCCGGTTCGTCGGCGTCCGCGCCGACGCCGACCGCGAACACCGACGGGTCGGCCATCAGCCGCGCGGCGTGCGCCTCCTTCGCGCGCGTGCCTCGCGCGATCTCATCGTCGGAGAGCGTGGCGTCCTGCGCCGCCGCGCCCGACGGCGCTCCCAAGACGTCGAAGCTGACGGCACTGCCGAGCGCGGCGCTCAGCTTGAGCAAGACCTCGTCGATCGGATTGGCGATCGTCGTCGAGCTGCTGCCGGCGAAGAGAAGCGCCACCGGATTGCGGCTCCCGTTGTTGGTGACTATGAGTGAGCCGGAGTCGCCGCCGGCGCTGAATGTGCTGCTGTTGATGACGACTTGGTTCGTGTACGAGACGATGAACTTCTTCCCCTGACCGCAACCCGCCTGGTACTGCACGTTGACGCTCACGTTGATCGCGCCAATGCTGCCGGTCGTTTTACCCGTCGTCCGGCCGCTCTTCGCCACCCCCATGTTTACCGCCGGGTCGAGCGTCGTGCTCGACGGGATACCGATCTCGAGGATGGAGCCCGTGGTGTCCATCAGCCCGGTCCGAAGCTCGGCAAGCCCCGCGTCGACGTTGCTGCCGAGCGGCGCCGCGGCCGTGAAGTCCGCCACAACGGTGTGCACCTGGCAGCCGTTATCGATCAGGCCCGGCTGCGAGACGTCCTCGCCCGCCCCGGCCTTGTCCGACCGCGCGAGGACGTGATTGTTGCTGAGGATGTATTCGGCGCCGCCGGCGTCGGCGACGAGCGCGCCGAGCGTTCCCGAGCAGCAGAACCGCTTGTTGATGCTGTTGACGTTGCCGCCGGAGCTGCCGAACTCGAACGTGCGTTCGCGGTGATCACTTATCGCAGCGGTGAGCCCGGCGATCGCGAGCGTGACCGCAATGAGCGCGATGAAGGCGGAACGGATCCTCGTGCGCATGGGACTCCTCTTCTAGAAGTCAGGGGGGGAGAGAGTTAGCCTAGACGAGCCGTGGGGCGAGAGTCAAGCCCGAGTCGAGAAACGACAAAACTGTAATCAGCACCATCGCCCCGGCGGCGATCGCGGCCGATCGCCTGGCGTAATTAGCCATCAGACATGTTCTAGTCGGTCACCGCAAAGATCACCCCGGGCGCGAGCTTCCATTCCGGGTCGAGCGCGCGTTTGACGGCGCGCATCTCGTCGATCCCCTGCGCGCCGTAGAGATCGCGGAGCTGTGCCTGCTTGACAGCGCTCCGTCCGACGCCGTGTTCCGCAAGGGGGCAGCCGCCGAGCCGCGTGACCTCGCGGCCGATCTCGAGGATCGCCTCCCGTCCCGCCTTCACATCATCCAGGCTCCGCGGGATGACGTTCGGGTGCACGTTGCCATCCGAGATGTGTCCCCATACCGCATAGTCCAGGCCGCGGCGCTCGAAGGCGTCACGGATGAGCGCGAGCATCCCCGCGAACGACTCGAACGGGACGATCATGTCTCCGGCGGTCTTCTCGATCGCGGCGTCGATCGTCCGCTTCGCGGTTCCGACTCGGTGATTCACACCGTTTGGCACCGCCTCGCGCAGGGCGAGGAGCGCTTCGGCGCGCCGGCGATCGCCGGGGGGCGCGAGCTCGGTCGTGTCCAGCACGCCGTGGCGATCGAGCAGCTTGCAGAACCGGACGATTGGCGTGTCGGGCGCATCCGGCTCGCGCGCCCGGCCGACCTCGTCGTACACCCGCGCCGCGTCGGTCCCGGTCGGCAGCTCGAGCTGTACCAGCAGCGCGACGCTGGTAGACGCCGGCCACGACATGCCGAGCTGCCGGTCCACGCCGTCCTCCCGGACGACGGCCAGCGACCGGCGGTCCATGTGCTCGATCGCCGCAACGTCGATGCCGCGCGCATCGCGCGTGCGCCAGGTCGCCTGCGACGCGGCCCGCAGCTCGTCGACGAGCGCGATCGCCTCGGGCTCCGACTCGACCGGCACGAACGCGAGCGCGACGGCGGGCGGCGTGCGCGCGACGCGGAAGGTGATGTCGACAACGACGCCCAGCGTCCCTTCGGAGCCGATGAACAGATCGATGAGATCCATACCGGGGGCGGCGAAGTAGCCGGCCGACCGCTTCGGCACGTCCGGCATCCGGTATGACGGCACCCTGATCCGCCTGCGGGCGTCGACGCCCTGGATCTCCGCCCAGCCGTCGTCTGCAGCCAGGCAGTCGCCGCGCGACAGCTCGAGGACGTCGCCGGACGCGAGCACGATCGTCAATGCCTCGACCCAGTCCCGCGTGCCGCCGTACTTGAACGTCGCGGCGCCCGCAGCGTTGGTCGCGACGACGCCGCCGGCGAACGCGCCCGTGAAGGTCGGCACCGGCGGATACCAGCGCGTGCGCGTCGACAGCGCCGTTTGAAGTTCTGTGAGCGGCACACCCGCGCCAGCGCGCGCGTGATCGCCATAGAGTTGAATGCCGGTGAGCTTCGCCGTCGAGAGGATGAGTCCGCCCGACGGCGTCGCGCCGCCGGTCACGGATGACTGGGCGCCGATCGGCAGAATCTGGGAAGAGTTGCGAATCAATGCGGCGACGGCCGCTTCGCTGCGCGGCCACGCCACCGCGTCCGCGCGGCCGCCGCGGACGTGCGCGGCGTCCTCCAGGTGAGCCGCAATAGTGTCGGCGTCACCTGCCAGACGCAGGTCCGTCGCCTCCCCCCGAGGGGGCCTCGCCCGCACCCGGTGGTTTGCCACGGCCCATGATAGGGGATCCGAAGAACCGGAGCCGCAGATCCGTGAAATCCCGTGGACTCCGTCGCTCATGTTCACCTTTGGAACCCGTGGCTGTAATCGCGTGACCAAAACCGAAACAGACCGGATGCGTCGGTCCACCGGGGCGCTCGGAGACCCGGATCGGCATGTATTCGGGCGGATCCCGCTCGAGCTTGGGCCCTACGGACGGCGCGGGAATTGCTCTGCCCGGGACGGGTGAGCGACAAGCACAGCTTCGGTGTCCGGCTTCGGCGCGAACGTGAGCGGCGCCATATCAGCCTCGAGCAGCTCGCTCGGGAAACGAAGGTGGGGGCCGACCTCTGGGTGGGCCTGGAGCGGGGCGACCTGTCCCGGTGGCCGGCCGGCATCTTCGCGCGCTCGTTCGTGCGCGCCTATGCGATGCGCGTCGGCCTCAATGCCTCGGAGGTCGTCGACGAGTTCTGCCGCCTCTACCCGATCGCCGATCGCCGCAGCGAGACGATCATCAAAGCGCAGGCGGAGACGATCGGCGTCTCGTCCGAGTTCGACGACGACCGTGCGCGCGTGCCGCGGACCGGCGATCGCCGCCTCCCGCCGCCGCCTCCGCCCCCCGACGCGCCGGGCCAGCAGTTCGCGCAGCGCACGGTGACGGCGAGCCTCGATCTCTCGGCGGTCGTGCTGCTGTCGCTCGTCGTCGCGCGCTTCGCCCATCGCGATCTCTGGAGCACGCTCGGCTTCATGGCCGCCGCCTACTACACTATCGGCTACATCGCGGGCGGCAGCACGCCCGCCGGCCTGCTCGTCGACATCGTCCGCAGCCGAGTCACCGGCTTCGGGCCGCGGATGTCCGGCGCCGAAAAGGCGAGGGTGTCTCACGGGTAGCTCAAGTACGAAGTTCGAAGTACGAAGGTCGAAGTAAAGTTCGAAGTCGGAACTTCGAACTTCCAACTTTACTTCAGCCTTCGTACTTCTCACTTTGTACTTGGACTCGTCTTCCTCCAAGGCTCTTTGACCACGCGTTCGATTGGGGCCGAGCGCTGCGCCGGACGCTCGGCTTCGCGCGTCTTCAGGTTGTACCGATCGCCCGGCGCCAGGAAGTAGAACTCACCGCCCGAGTCCAGCCGTCGCGTATGGTCGTAGATCAGCACGTAGCTATCTCCGACTACCTCGAACGAATCGCCACGGACAACGATCGCGGTGTTCTCGTCGATGCCGATGCCGAGCAGTTCCGGGCGCGCGCGGACGACATCCACGAGATCGAACTGGCGGTTGCGCCGCAGCACGTGCTGGTCGATCGTCACGCCCTTCAGGAACCCGAAGCCCTCGACGTGATCGCCGACCATGAGCGCGTTCCCCTTGGTGTCGCCGCGGACCATGAACGATCCCTGGATCGTCGCGCCGGCGGACGAGCCGCCGACGACGCCGCCGCGGTCGAGCAGCGCCGTCAGCTCGCGGTGCGTGCGCGTGTCCAGGTACGAATCGGCGAGTCGCCAGTGCCGTCCGCCCGGCATCCAGACACCGGCCGCCTCACGGATCGGCTTCACGAACGCCTCGCTGTCTGCGAGCTTGCGATCATTCGTGTGGAGGACCGTCAGCTTCTTCGCGCCGGCCTCCCGCAACGCGCGCAGCCCGGGCCAGAACTGGTCGTAGATGTCATCGTCGCCCGCCGTGGGGATGACGACGATCGGCGCCTCGCCGCCGCCGGCCAGATCGAGGAACCGCCGCCAGATGCCGGCCTCCCCGAGCCCGGTCCCGCCCCCGACGACAACGAGCGTTCCGCGCTTCGGGCCGACATCCTGCGCCGCCGGCTCGAGCGGCCACAGGCCCAGCACCATGAGCACCAACAGCAACCGCACCCTGAGCACCGTGCGCATCTCGAGCACCCTGAGCACCTTGAGCACGTCGAACCTCATGACGTCGTCTTCTTGACCGAATACTTCGGAGCCGGCGGGACCGGGACCGGCTTCGCCTTGATCTCTGCCTGCAGGAACTTCACCGCCGCCTCGAGCTGCGCGTCCTTGCCGTTGAACGTGGCGTGCGGGAGGTTGTCCACGACAATCTCATGATGACTTTCTCCCGACTCCCCACACTGCTCGTCCAGGCGTGGCACCGGTGTGCGCGCCGTCCTTCAGGACCTGGACGCCGTTGACGAAAACGTGGGTCATGCCGACGGAGTACTGATGCGGCTTCTCGAACGTGGCGCGGTCGGCGATGGCCGCCGGGTCGAACACCGCGATGTCGGCGAAGTGTCCGGACTGGATCAGGCCGCGCCGATCCAGCTCGAGGTTCGACGCCGGAAGGCTGGTGAGCCGGCGGATCGCGTCGGACAGCGTCGTGACCATCTCATCGCGCACGTACTTGCCGAGAAGGCGCGCGAAGTTGCCGTAGGCGCGCGGATGCGTCGCCGACTTGAGGAACAGCCCCTCGGGCGCCATCGACGCGGCGTCGGATCCGAAAGAGACCCACGGCAGCCGAATCTGCTTTCGGATGTTCTCTTCCGACATCATGAAGTACACGGTGCCGACACGGGACTGGTCTTCCAGGACGAGATTCATGATCGTCTCGATGGGATCTTCCTTGCGGATCCGCGCCGCCTCCGCGAGCGTCTTCCCCGTGAGGTGCCTGAGCGCTTCGTTCCGGAACTCGACGAGCAGCACCCGCTCGGGTAAGCCGGCCGCAAGGTAGAGGTTCTCCCACTCGTCGGTCGGCGTCCCGATGGCGCGCGCGAGCTTCTTCCGCGTGTCCGGATCGCGCAGGCGCTTGTAAAGCGCGTCGTACCCGCCGTCGAGCGCCCACGGGGGCATCGCAGCATCGAGGCCCGTCGAGCCGGCGGGATACGTGTACATGTTCGCCGTAATTCTCAGCCCCTCACGTCGCGCGTCTTCGACCGCCGCGATGACCTTGTCCATCTTCGGCCAGTTGCGCTCGCCCGCCGCCTTGAGGTGATAGATCTCCGCGGGGATCTTCGCCTCGCGCGCGATCCGTATCAGCTCATCGACCGCCTCGAGCAGCCGGTTGCCCTCGCTCCGAATGTGCGAGATGTATTTGCCGCGGTACTGCGCGGCGACCTTGCACAGCTCGATCAGTTCCTCGGTCGTGGCGTAGAACGCGGGGGCGTAGATGAGCGACGAGCCGACCCCGAGCGCTCCCGCTTCCATTTCCTGGCGCACGAGCGTTCGCATGCGATCGAGCTCCTCGGCAGTCGGCTTCCGATCGTCGAGCCCGACGACGTGCTCGCGGATGGTGGTGGCGCCGACAAACGACGCGACGTTCTGCGCGACGCCGCGCCGCTCCAACTCTGTGAGGTACTCGCTCAGCGTCGTCCAGGTGATGGCGTACTTGAAGTCTCCTTGGGACTCGACGCGCCGCTGCTTCATATTGGCGGTGAGGGGACCCATCGAGTCCCCCTCGCCCATGATCTGCGTCGTGACCCCTTGCCGGATCTCTCCCTGCGACCGTCCGTCCGCGAGGAGCGACTCGGTGGACCACGAGAGCATGTTGATGAAGCCCGGGGCGACGGCGAGACCCTTCGCGTCGATCGCAGCGGGCGCGGTGGCGCGGGAGAGATCGCCGACGGCGGCGATGCGATCGCCCCGGAGGCCGACATCCGCGCGACGCCCGGCCGCGCCGGTGCCGTCGTAGACCGTACCGCCGCGAATGACGACATCGAATGACTCCGGCGCCTGCAGCGCCGCAGCGCCGGCGAGGGCGGCCGCGAGAGAGAGGAATCCGAGGGCCTTGATCATGCAGGGCGGCACTTGTAGCACCGCGCGGGCGGTTCGATCAACTGCTGCGGGACGAACGCCCAGGTCAGACGCCACCCATTTCAGCATTCGTACTTCGATCGTCGTACTTGAGGCCGGCCTTCCCTCCATTTCACTGTAAGTCGTTGAAACGACGCGGTCCTTCGCCAAGCATCCCGCTTGCACCGCTCGGGCCTCGATGGCGATCACGACCAAGGGCACCGCGTGATCCGTGACTGGTTTCTCCGTGGGATCGGTGGGCTGGTGGTGTGCGGGCTCGCCGCATCGTGCAGCAAGGGGGGCGGGTCACCCGCCCGGCCGAGCGAGCAACGGACGCTCTCCGGCCACACGCTGAACGCGGTCGACAACGCCGAGACGGGCAACGTGTCGGTCCGGATCGGGCAGGTCAATGTTCAGTCGGACGCGTCCGGCTTCTTCCAGACCGAGGTCGAGTGGCCCGGATGGCACCCGGCGGCCCTGCAGGCGAGCGGGTTCGTCGAGCGCCTGACCGGCGTCGTTGTGCCCGCAAACGGGTTGCGCCTGTCGCTCATCCCCTCGTCCTTCGACATGACCGCGTTCAACGAGATGGTCCGCCCCGAAGCGCGGCTGCAGCGCTGGGTAACCCGCCCGCGGCTCGTCGTCATCACCTCGGTCATGCGCTTCTCGGCGATGAGCGACGACATCTTCTTCGCGACAACCGAACGGATGTCGAGCTCCGACGTCGAATCGCTCGTCACGGATATGAAGAACGCGCTCGCGCTCCTGACGGCGGGCATGTGGAGCGACTTCAGCGCCGTCGATCGCGAAGTGGTCGAGCCCGCTCAGGCGGTGTCGACGACGCGGACGGGCGCGATCGTGGTGGGCCGATACTCGGGGATTCAAGAAGGGGCGAACAACATCGGCTACGGCCGCTGGGCCGCGCAGGCGGATGGCGCCATCGTCGGCGGCGCGGTGTATCTTGATCGGGATTTCGACGTCGCGAGCAGCCAGCGCGTCAAACTGCGCACGCACGAGCTGGGGCACGCGCTCGGCTACATGCACGTGACGGCGCAGACGTCGATCATGAACCCGGCGATCGGCCCCGCCCCCACCCCGTTCGATCACCAGGCAGTCCGGATCGCGTTCGATCGCCAGCCGGGCAACCGCGCGCCGGACGAGGATCCGGCTTACACGACGCCGCGCACGTCGATCACGGACGGCGGCGTGCGCTGGTCGCGGGCGATACCGTAGGACGGATCACTCAAGTACGAAGCTCGAAGTTCGAAGTACGAACTCAGGAACGAACTGACGCTCGTCGTCTTTCTTTGACTTCTTACCTCGGCACTTCTTCCTTTACTTCAGCCTTCGAACTTCGTACTTCGTACTTGAGCACGAGTCCACCCTACTTCAGCCTTCGTACTTCGGACTTCGTACTTGAGCTCACGCTCCTCGCCCGCCTGACGTCTTCCTCGACCTCGCGCAGCAACGCCGGCGCGTCGAAGACCACACCTGCCTTGATCGTCCAGCGGACCCCCTGGCCTTCTCGATGGCCGTACATCACTTTGAAGTTGTCGAGCGGGTTGCCGTTGACGATCGCCAGGTCGGCGACGCAACCGATCCGGACCCCGCAGTGATTCTTGAGCCCGAGCGTCGTCGTCGCGTTCCAGGTCGCGATCTTGATGACATCGATCGGGTGGATGCCCGCCTGCTGCAGCACTTCCAACTCACGGATCGTCGAGAAGCCGTAGAGCCCGTAGGCTGCGCCGGCGTCCGACCCGACCGTGAGTGTCCCGCCGCGATCGAAGAACGCCTTCACGTACTTCATCCAGATCTGGAAGTTCTCGGTCCACGCGATCTCGTCCGACGTCTTCCAGTCGTGGTGATACGAGCCGTGGTTCGACGGGTTGGGCGCCCAGTGCTCGAGGAGCGACGGGTGCGAGTACTTCGTGTGCCACGGCAGGCCCTGGATCCGCGCGAGGTCGCGGTTGGCCTCATAGATCACCATCGTCGGGTCCCAGACCGTGCCGTTCTTGATCATCAGGTCGATGACCTTGAGGATCTCTTCCGGCCGCTTCTCGGCTTCTTTCCAGAGGTGCCCGGCCCACCGGAAGCGATCGTCCTCGTCCCAGTAGTTGTAGTCTGACGGGAAGTGCTGCGTGCCGGCGATGGCGGCGTCCGGGACGCCGTACCAGTGCTCGATCGTCGAGACGCCGGCGTTCGACGCGATGACGGCGTCTGTCTCGCTCACCTTGAGATCGACCGCGACGCCGTTCATCCCAAGCTTTCTCACCTCGTCGCAGATGGCGGCGATGACGTCCGGAAAGTGGCCCGGCCCCTTGCTGACCTTGACACCGTCCGCTCCCATCTCCTTGAACTTGCGGACGAGCGCGCGCGCCATCTCGGGCGAGTGTCCGTCCACCCGCTGGCGCGAGACGTTCGGCCAGCGCTGATACAGCACGAGCCGCGGCACGGTCATCTTGTTCTCTTCGCCAAGCCGCCGGTGTTCGCGCAGGGTCTCGATGCCGGCGCCGTTCCCCGCGTCGCGCAACGTCGTCACGCCGTGCCCGAGCCAGAGCTTGTAGGCATAGTTCCAGCCGGCGTCGCCGCGCGTGCCGCCGCCTGGAATGTGCGCGTGCATGTCGACGAGGCCCGGAAGGACGTACATGTCCTTCGCGTCGATGACACGGTCCCCGTCGGGCCGCTTCCATGTCGGACCGTAGTTGCCGATCGACACCGCATCGACCGGGATGATGTCCTGGATGATGTCCTTGTCGATGACGATGTCGGCCGGTCCTTCGGCTGGCGTGCCGCGGCCGTTGACGAGCGTCGCGTTGCGGATGACGAGGCGCCCGTACTGCTGGCCGCCCGCTGGTGCGCTGGGCTGCTGCGCCTCTGGAGAGGCGCCGCCCAATGACATCGCCACGAGAAACATGAGGGCGAGGATCACGCGCGTCATGCCAACCTCCACGCTATCCCTGCACTAGCCGCGAACTTGCGACTTGGACCTTCCAACTACCTTTAGCCTTCGAACTTCGTACTTCGTACTTGAGCAAGTTACTGCGCAAGGGTCTTGACAAGTTTGTACAGAAACTCCCGTCCTTCGTGAAACTCCTTGACGCCGATCCGCTCATCCCGGCCGTGCGCCCGCACGTCGTCCATATCCTCGAAGAGCCCCGAAACGCCGTAGGTCGGGATGCCGGCGTTGCGGAGATACAGGCCGTCGGTCGCGCCGGTGGACATCGACGGCACCACCGGCACGCCGGGCCACATCTCGCTCGTCACTTTCTCGATGGGGCCGACGATCTCCGGGCGCAGCGGGGACGGGGCGCTCGGCCGGGGCTGACCCACTGGTGCGATCGTGATCTTGTCGTCCGCCAGGACCCTCGCGATCGTCTTCCGGACCTCGGCGGGATCCTCTCCCGGCAGGATCCGGCAGTTCACGTTCGCGCGCGCGATCTGCGGCAGCGCGTTCGGGGCGTGCCCGCCGTTCAGCATCGTCGCGACGCAGGTCGTGCGGAGCATCGAGTTGTAGATCGGCGACGCGTCGGAGAGCCGGGCCGCGGCCTGCGGATCCGGCGTCGCGGCCGACACGGCTTTCATGTCCACCGCTGTCTGGCCTTTCTCGAACGCCGCCGACTTGCTGAAGAACCCACGGGTCACCTCGTTCAGCCTGACCGGGAACTGGAACTGTCCGAGACGCGTCAGGCCCTGCGCGAGTCGATAGATAGCGTTCTCTGTCACGGGCAGCGAGCTGTGACCGCCGGGGTTCGTCACCTCGAGCGTGAAGTCCAGGTAGACCTTCTCGCTCGCCTGGACCTCGTTGAGAAGGCGCCGCCCGTTCTTCAGGTGGCCGCCTCCCCCTTCGTTGATGGTGAACTCGGCGTCGATGAGCGCCCGGTGGTTCTGGAGCAGCCAGTCCACGCCGTTGTGGTCGCCGCCTTCCTCATCGGCGGTCAGCGCGAGGATGATGTCGCGGCCCGGCGTCCAGCCTTCCTGCCTGTACCGGATCAGATTCGCGACGAAGATCGCGGCCATTGCCTTGTCGTCGCTCGTGCCTCGTCCGTAGAAGAAGCCGTCCTTCTCGGTGAATGTGAACGGATCCATCGACCAGTCCTCGCGCCGCGCCTCGACGACGTCGAGGTGTGCGAGGAGAAGAATGGGCTTCTGCCTGCCCGTGCCGCGCAGCCGCGCGACGAGGTTGCCCTTGCGCGGCGCGGGCGTCAGGACCTTGAGATCGTCAGCGGGAAACCCGGCGGCCCGGAGCCGCGCCGCCATCGCCTCCGCCGCCTTCGTGTTGTCGCCGATCGAGTCGGTCGTGTTGATCTCGATCAGCTCTTCAAAGATGTCGCGGGCGAGACGATTCGGGTCGGCTGACGATTGAAAGGCGACGACGACGATGAGTACAAGCGGCAAAGGCATGAGCCGAGATTATAGCGGCGGACCGCCCCAGGACGTACTGAATGTAAGGACGCGCTGCCCTTATCGAGGGGGCCCTTGTCCTCCAGATTGATCTGATGCCCGTCCCTCACGACGGAGAGAACCTGCGCCTCGTCCAACGTGCTTACCTGGTCTTGTCGCACGTCGTATTATTTGTTACCGTCAGCACACCCACCGTCGCAAATGAGTCTGCTCAGACAGCAAAAAAAGGCCCACGGAGCGTATTACACGTCTGCTCCCGTTGCGGAGTTTCTCACTCGATGGGCCGTCAGATCACCGGACGCGAAAGTCCTCGACCCCTCAGCCGGCGCCGGTGTGTTCCTGTCGGCAGCAGTTGAGCGGGTCAGGGCATTGGGCGGGCATCCCGAGTTACAGGTTACAGGCGTCGAACTCTTGGCGGAAACCTGCGATTCGACCCGCCACCATCTGGAAGCAAGTGGCAGCGAGATCCGGTTGCTCCAAGGCGACTTTTTTCAGTTTGAAGCGACTGACCTCGGGCAGTTCGATGCTGTCGTCGGCAATCCACCTTTCATTCGGTACCACCGCTTTACGGGCGATACGAGAAGTCGGGCTCTCCTTCGCGCGCGTGACGCCGGCGTGCAGCTGAGCGCTCTGACTAGTTCTTGGGCTCCATTTCTAGTGCATGCCATCAGTTTCCTGGGCCGGTCGGGTAGGTTGGCGGTCGTCACACCTGCTGAACTTGCCCACGCCTCGTATGCCCAACCAGTTATTCAACTGCTTTGTAGCTCCTTTCAGAACGTTGCGCTACTTACGTTCGATAAGAAGCTGTTTCCGGATCTTTCGGAGGACACCGTTCTAGTTCTGGGAGAAGGACGCGGACACGCCTTTCAAGGCTTTACCATCCACCGATTCCGCGACTCGGGCGAACTGAGAACGATTGGGCCAAGCCTACCGGGGGGAATCAAGGCGGATGCTTCTCAGATGGCTTCGGGCGCCGTTCGGATGACCGAGTATCTAATCCCGGGCCCGGCTCGCGAGATCTATCGAGCTCTTCGAACCAGCAGCATGGTCGCCAGGCTCGGCCAAATCGGGGACGTCGGTATTGGCTATGTCACGGGAGACAATGAGTTCTTTCACTTGACACCTTCCGAAGCCCGCAGGTGCCGCATTCCAACGCGATTCTTGCGAGAAGTCGTCCGCCGTGGGTCAGATCTTCCGGGTATCCTCTTCACTAAGGAAGACTGGACTGCTCTGCGTCGGGCCGACGGTCCGAATTACCTGCTCTGGATCCAACCGGATTCGCATCCGCTGCCGCAGTCAGTCCGTCAGTACCTGCGCAGAGGAAGACAGTTGGGGGTGCCAGAGCGCTACAAATGCCGTGTGCGTAGCCCTTGGTACGCCGTCCCACACGTTTACAAGGCCGACGCCTTCCTGACGTACATGAGTGGCTCGGAGTCGCGGCTGGTGGCGAATGGAACGGCGGCCGCCGCGCCGAACACGCTCCACATCGCAAGATTGCGTCGTGACGCGTCGTTGACTGCGGAACAACTGGCGGCAGTGTGGTGTTCTACGCTCTGCCGACTGAGCTGCGAAATCGAAGGACATAGTCTGGGTGGCGGTCTATTAAAACTCGAGCCCGGAGAGGCAGCCAATGTTCTGGTGCCGCTTTGTGAGATTTCGCCAGAGTTGGTACTTCAAGTCGACGCGGCGGTACGAAGCGGATCACTGGCGCAGGCCGCGGACCTTATCGACCCCGTCGTGGGTGCCGCGATTGGTCACCGACCTGAAGAGCTCGCTTTGCTCCGCGAGTCGCTAGCCGCTCTTCGTCGGCGTCGAACCAAACGATAAACATGTCCCTGCTGAGTGCAGTCGTTCGCGCCGGGCTGATTCCACCGGATACCGCGGAACAGGATGTCAAGAAACGATACTCGGAACTGCTTTCCCACCATCTCGCGGTAGAAGTTGCCGACGGCTTAAGGCACGTGGGGTTCAGCTCAGTCAAGCCGGTGCGAACAATTGTCGAAAAGGGTAAGCACAAGGG
>JBOGJB010000436.1:0-6304 GCA_050745085.1 Vicinamibacterales bacterium | reverse complement strand
GCTCCACGGTGTGTGGCAGGACGTCAGATACGGAATCCGGGGTCTTCGCCGCGCGCCCGTCTTCTTCGTGGTCGCGATCGCGACGCTCGCCATCGGCATCGGCGGCACGACAGCCGCGTTCAGCGTGCTATATGCCGTGCTGCTGCGGCCGCTCCCGTACGCCGAGCCGGACCGCCTCGTCGCGATGGGCCATCCGGACGACGACACGGGCCATCCCTCGAATCTCGGCTTTCTGACGTTCCGCGACTGGCGTGCCCGCACGCGGGCGCTCGAGGACGCCGCCGCGATACGCTCCTGGCTGGCGACGCTCACCGACGGGAGCGAGCCGGAGCGCGTGGCCGCCGTGCGCGTGTCGTGGAACTTCTTCAGGCTTCTTGGAATCGCGCCGGTCATCGGGCGCGACTTCCGGCCCGAAGAGGATCGCCCCGAGGCGTGGCGCGTCGTGCTGCTCAGCGACGGACTATGGCGCCGCCGGTTCGGCGCGGATCCGTCGATCGTCGGTCGAACGATCCGCATCCACGACCGACCGTATCTCGTGGCCGGCGTCATGCCCTCGTCGCTCGAGCCGCTCATCTCGGCGCGCTATTACTCGCAGGCGGAGCTGTGGGCCCCGATTGGTTACGACGAGACCACGCGCGACGCGTGCCGGAGCTGCCAGCACTTGAGCGCCATCGCGCGGGTGCGCGCGGGGGTCTCGATCGAGGCCGCGCGCGCGGAACTCGTGAGCGTCCAGGAAACGCTGCGGCGCGAGTTTCCGTCCGACTACGGTTCCGCCACGGCGACGCTGAGGCCGCTCGGCGATCAGCTGCTCGGCGACGTCCGGCCGCTGCTGTTCGTGCTCGGCGGCGCCGTATCGGCCGTGCTCCTGATCGGCTGCGCGAACCTGGCCAGCCTGCTGCTCGCACGCGGCGCGGGACGCGAGCGCGAGCTGGCAGTGCGCACCGCGCTGGGCGCGTCGAGAACGCGCCTCGTCCGGCAGCTCCTGACCGAGAGCGCGCTGCTGTCGGCGATCGGCGGCGCGTCCGGGCTGCTGCTCGCAGGCAGCGGCGCGCGTGTGCTCACGATCGCCGCTCCCGTCGACGTGCCGCGGCTCGAGGCGGCCGGACTCGACGCCAGCGTCCTCGGCTTCAACCTGGCGGTCACCGTGCTCGCGGGACTGGCGTTCGGACTCGCCCCCGCGCTGCGGGGGTGGTCGAGCCATCCTCAGGAGTCGCTACGCTCGGGTCAACGCTCCACACAGGATGCTACCCGCTGGAGCCGCCGCGTGCTGGTCGCGGGCGAGGTGGCCGTCGCGATAGTCCTGCTCGCCGCGGCGGGGCTGATGATCAGGACGATGGGCAATCTGCTGAGCGTCGATCCCGGATTCGATCCGCGCAGGGTGCTCGCGGTGGATCTTGCGTTCGTCGGACCGCCGTACGCCGAGGACCCGGCCGTGCTTGCAACGCAGATGCGCATCCTCGACGGCGTGCGCGCGTTGCCGGGCGTGGAAGCGGCCGCGTTCGCGAGCCAGATTCCCCTCGGCGGCAACATGGACACCCGGGGGCTGCATGCCGAGGGGCATCCGCTGTTCGGCAGCGCCGACGCGCCGTCCGTCGAGCGATATGGCGTCACGCCCGACTACTTCAGAGTGATGCGCATCCCTCTGAGGCGCGGTCGGCTGCTGACGGACGCCGACCGGGCCGATGCGCCGCGTGTGATCGTCGTCGGTGAAACGGCGGCCCGACAGATTTGGCCGGGGAAGGATCCCATCGGCCGACGCGCGCGCATGCCCGGTGTCAAAGGCGAGTGGTATACGGTCGTCGGCATCGTCGGCGACGTGCGCCACTACGAGCTCGCCGCGCCGCCGACGACGCAGATGTACGTCGGGCAGCCGCACGTGACCGATTCGTTCGTGACGCTGGCGGTCCGGACGGCCGGGGACCCGCTGAGCATCGCGCCAGCCGTCAGGGCTATCGTGTTCCGCGAAGCGCCGGGCGTGGCACCGGCGGCGCCGGCGACGCTGGAGCAGCTCGTCTCGAAGTCGGTGCAGCAGCGCCGGTTTGCGATGCTGGTGCTGGCGGTTTTCGCTGCGATCGCCCTGACGCTGGCGGCGATCGGTCTCTATGGGACGGTTTCCTACATGGTCGCACGTCGTGGCCGTGAGTTCGGCGTGCGGATGGCGCTCGGCGCGCGCCGCGCCGACATCGCGCGACTCGTGTTGTCCGAAGGGACGCAGCTCGTCGCCGCCGGTCTCATCGCCGGCGGTCTGGGCGCGGTGGCGCTCACCCGCCTGCTGGGCAGTCTGCTCTACGGTGTGACGCCGTCCGACCCGGTGACTCTGGGCGCCATCGTGGCGATTGTCGCCGCGGCGGCGATCGCCGCGCAGGTCGTCCCGCTCCTCCGCGCGACGTCAACGGATCCGTCGACGGCGCTTCACGCGGAATGAAGCGCCCGCGTGGGATCGACGCCCGCGGCGCGGTGGGCGGGCACGAGGACGGCGGCCAGCGCCGTAAGGGCGAGCGCGAGGACGACCACCGCCAGCGTGAGCGGATCGCTGCGCTGAACGCCGACAAGCTGCGCAGCGAGCGCGCGCGTCGCGGCGAACGAGGCGAGCAGCCCCGCGACGAGCCCGAGCGCGATCGGCGTCGCGGCCTGGCGCAGCACGAGGCGCATCACATCCCCACGCGTCGCGCCGAGCGCCATGCGGACTCCAATCTCCGGCGTCCGCTCGGTCACGAAGTAGGCGATCACGCCGTAGATGCCGATCGCCGACAGCAGAAGTCCGATCGCGCCGAGCAGCGTCAGCAGGAGTGTGTTGAACCGCGCGGTCGCGAGCGATCCCGCGAGCCGCTCGTCCATCGTCTGGACGTTGAACAGCGGGACGTCCGGATCGATGTTCGAGACCGCGGCCCGAAGGCCGGGCAGCAGCGACGCAGGATCGCCCGCCTCGACCCGCGCGACGATGTACATCGAGCGTTGAATCCAGATCCACGCCTCCGGCGGCACCTGGGCGATCGGCAGGTAGAACTCCGCAATCGACGGGCGCGCCGGTCCGCGCGACCGGACGTCGCCGGCGATGCCGACCACGGTCTTGAAGTCCGGGCCCCGGCCATCGGGTCCGGGCTCGCAGCAGGCGACCCGGCGTCCGAGTGGATCCTGGCCGGGAAAGAGCGCCGCCGCGGCCGCCTCGCTGAGGATCATCACTTTCTGGGCGCCGCGACGATCGCCGGCACCGAACCCACGGCCCTTCCGAAGCGGGATGCCCATCGCGCGGAAGTACTCGGGGCTGACGATGCGGAGCTGGGTGTCGACGACATTGTCCGGCTCGATCGCCTTGCCTTCAGGAACGAGTCCGTTGGATCCGCCGCCCGGTGCCATCGGCGTGCCGGACGTGAGCGCCGCGACATGCACACCTGCCAGCCGGCCGGCGTCCTCCGCCAGTCGCACGAAGGTCGCCTCGACGCGGGCGAGCTCGGCGTACTCCGCCTCCGGGAGCGAGAGCCGTGCCGTGATTAGCCCGGCCGGATCGAACCCGAGACCCACGCGACCGGCTTCGATCCCGCTGCGAATGAGCAGTCCTGCCCCGACGAGCAAGAGCACCGCGAGGGCCACCTCGGCGGTGATGAGCAGAGATCGCAGCCAGTCGCGCCCGGCGCCGGCCTGTCCGCGGCCGCCTTCCTTCAGCGTATCGGTCACGTTCGCGCGCGCGGCGCGCAGCGCTGGCGCGAGGCCGAAGACGACGCTGCTCACGATCGCCAGGGAGAATGCGAACGCGAGTACCGTCCCGTCGACCGACGCCTGCTCGAGCCGCGGCACCCCCGGCGGCGTGAGCCCCACGAGCGATCGCGTGCCCCAGGCCGCGATCGCAAGCCCTGCGCCGGTCGCCGCGAGCGCGAGCACCATGCTCTCCGTGAGCAACTGACGCACGATCCGTCCGCGGCCGGCGCCAAGCGCCGCTCGAATCGCCAGCTCGCGGGCCCTCGCGGCTCCGCGCGCGAGGAGGAGGTTGGCGACGTTGCCGCAGCCGATGAGGAGCACGAAGCCGACGGCGCCGAGCAGCGTCAGCAGCCGGCCGCGACTGTCGCCGACCAGTTGCGTCACGAGAGGCTCGACGCGCATGACCAGCGCGGCATCATCCTTTGGAAAACGCTGACGGAGCCCCGCGACGATGGCGTCCACCTCCTGCTGCGCCTGCGATCGGGACACGCCGCGGGCGAGCCGCCCGACGACCGTCAAGTAGTGCTCGTCGTGCATCGCCTTGCGCGCCGGCGTAAACGCAATCGGCACCCACAGCTCCTCCGTGCGCGCGCTCATATCGAAGTCGGCCGGCATCACGCCGACCACTTCGTACGGCACGCCGTTCATTCGGATGTCGCGCCCGACGATCGCCGGATCCGCGCCGAAACGCCGCAGCCAGAGACGATGGCTCAGCACCACGACCTGCTCGTGCCCCGGCTGGTCCTCGTCCGCGCGGAACGTGCGGCCAAGCGCGGGCCGCACACCGAAGACCTCGAAGTAGCCCGCGGTGACGCGCGTGCCCACGAGGCGCTCCGCGGATGACCCGTCCGAGAGATTGAAGCTCGAGTACTGAATCGCTGTGAGGCTGTCGAAGCTGCGCTGCTCGGCGGACAGATCGGTGAAGTTGCCCGCGGACACGCCGCCGAGATTCCCGCGCCAGGAATTGAAGACGAAGGCAAGCCGCTCCGGCTCGGGAAACGGCAGCGGCCGGAGCACGACCGCGTTCACCGCGCTGAAGATCGCCGTCGTCGCGCCGATGCCGAGCGCGAGCGTCAGCACGGCGACCAGCGAAAAGCCCGGGTTGGCGGCAAGCTGACGGAGTCCGAACCCGACGTCCTGACGAAGCTCGCCCAAGTACTCACGACGGCGCATGTCCGTATCCCTTCTCCGGCCGATGTCGCGGCAGGTCTTCCTGACGTACGCGAGGTCGCCGAACCGTGCGAGGGCGCGGTCGCGCGCCTCGGCCCGGCTCATCCCGCGCGCGATGTACTCGCGGGTTCGCATCTCGAGGTGGAACTCGAGCTCGTCTGATACTTCATCTTCCAGACGGGGTTTCACACTCTTCGTGCCTCGTGCTTCGTGCCTCGTGCCTCGGGCCGTGCTTCGTGCCTCGGGCCTCGGGCCGTGCCTCGTGCCTCGGGCCGTGCCAAGATCAGGCCGGCAACAACACCTTCGAGACCGCGGCCGCGAACCTCGCCCAGTGCTCGGTCTCGGCCGCGAGCTGCTTGCGTCCCTTCTGGGTGAGGCGGTACAGCTTTGCGCGGCGATTCAGCTCCGACGTGCCCCACTCGGCCTCGACCCACCCCTTCCGCTCCATCCGGTAGAGCGCCGGGTAGAGCGACCCTTCCTCGATGGTGAGCATCTCGTCGGTCGCCTCTTCGAGCCAGCGCGCGATCGCGTAGCCGTGGCGCGGGCCTGTCACGAGCGTCTTGAGGATGAGCGCGTCGAGCGTGCCGTGCATCATCCCGGGGGCTTGGTGTGCCATGGTCAGATTCTCGGCGCGTATTACCTAGACTGTCAAGGCAATGAGACGGGCGCCGCGGGCAACAAGTTGCAGTAGGATGTGCGCGTGTCCGCCGAGCTGATGACGTTGAAGTCCCCCCTCGGCGTGCTCACCGTCAGCGCGGACGGCGGGGTGCTGCGGGGCATTCGCTTCAGCTCAACCGACTTCGGCCGTCAACCTGCGGCGCCTGCCCTCCGAAGCCTCGCCGACCGGCTGCTGGCCTACTTCGACGGAGACCTTCGGGCGCTCGACGTCATCTCCGTCGATCCGGAAGGCACCGCGTTCCAGCGTGAGGTGTGGAAGGCGCTGCTGCGGATTCCCGCGGGGCGGACGTGGTCGTACGCGGAGCTGGCACGCGCGATCGGCCGGCCGGACGCGGTCCGCGCCGTCGGCGCGGCCAACGGCGCGAACCCCATCCCGATCGTGATTCCCTGCCACCGCGTCATCGGCGCCGACGGGCGACTAATCGGTTACGGCGGGGGGCTCGACAGGAAACGATGGTTACTCGCTCACGAAGGTGTGCGGCTGCTGTGACCGCGTCAATGCCGAAGGCCGAATGCCGAAAGCCGAATGCGTCGCGCTCGAGACAGCGGCAGTGCCGGCATTCACTCTATTGCGAGCGAAGTTCCCTTCGGCATTCGTCATTCGGCATTCGGCATTAAGACCCCGTCCCTACGGGTTGTTGTTTGTCGTCGTCGTCTTCTTAACCCCCGGCAGCGGCGGCGCGCCCTTCCGCACCGGCGGCTCGAGATCCCACCAGTACTGGCGCGGCAGCTTCTTCTCCTGCGGCCAGACCTGATCCAG
>JBOGJB010000435.1:0-7133 GCA_050745085.1 Vicinamibacterales bacterium | reverse complement strand
TAGTTCCACGGATCGCGCACTTTTCCGGCGAGCGCCTTCTCATCCGGCTTTTCGAACTCGATCGTGAGCCGATCGGCCAGCGGAGTCTCGGCGACGTAGCGGACGAGGCCGAGCTTGAACGTCTTTGCGAACGCCCGCCGCTCGTCGTCCTGGGTCGCGGTCTGCGCTGTCGTGAACGTGAGCGCCTGTTCGACGCCGGCGAACCGCTCGAGGCCGATGAACTTGACCGTCCACTCGCTGCCCCCGCTTCCTGTGCTCTGCGTGGTGACGAGGACGTGGACCTCCGCCTGCTTCCGGTCGCGGACGTAGTCGATGAACGTAATCTCGCTGCGGAGGTAGTCGAAGTCGCAGCGGTTGCAGTCGAGGAAGACACGCAACGGCGTTGCCGGCGCCTGCGCCGCAGCCGGGAGGGCGCAGAGAAGGAGGGAGGTCGCAGAGACGACTAAACGCAGAGGACGCAGGGGGCGCAGAGGGAACAACAAGGAAAACCTCTGCGGTCTCCGCGTGCTCTGCGTTTGATCCGTCTCCGCGGCCTCCACCCGGCTCCGCGGCTTAGAGGGCGGGACGCCCACGAGCCGGCCGCTGCGCCGGCGCCTCTTCGATGTGCAGCTGGCGTCCGTCGACGAACACGTGCTTCACCTTCATCTTCTCGTCGAAGAGGTCCCCTTCGGTGACGAGCACGTTGGCGATCTTGCCTTTCTCGAGCGATCCGAGGCGTTCGGCCGCCCCGGCGATCCGTGCCGCGTTAATCGTGAGCGCACGGACGGAGGCGTCAGCCGCCAGGCCATCCTTCACCGCCTTGGCCGCGTTGCGGACGAAGTCCTTCACGTCGCTGAGGCCGTCGGACCCGAACGCGAACATGATCCCTGCCTTCTCGAGCGCCGCCGCGGTCTTGGGCGCGGCCGCACGCTCCCGGAGCGCGCGCACCGACTCGTCGGCGTCCGGCGCGAGGGTGCGCGGCCGGACCGGGTAATTGAGGCTGAGGATCACGCGCGCGTTGCGCGCCTTCAGATCCGCCGCGACCTGATTCGCTTCCCGCGCGCCGGTGACGATCGGGTCGAGCTTGAACTCGGCGGCCATCTTCAACGCCCGCAGGATCTGGCGCGCCGTATCTCCCTCGAACGCGACCGGCAGCCGGCCGGCGAGCGCCGGCTGCAGCGCGTCGAGCGCCGGATCGAAGACGGGCCGCGTGACGCCCGTCTTCACACGCTGATACCGGTCGATCGACGCCTGGTGGTGCTGCGCGTCCAGGAACGACTGCCGCACGAAGGCGATCACGCCCATCAGCGACGCGGGGTAGCCGTCGCCGCGCGGGCGCTCGGTGAACTCGACGTGCAGCGCGACCGGCGCGCGCACGACGACGAGGCCGCGGCGCGGATCGGCGACCGCGCCGATCTGCGGATTCTCTTCCGGCGCCGCGACGTTCACGAGCGCGCTACGACCCTTGACGACCTCGCCCGGCGGCGTCGCCAGCACCGTCGTGATGCCGGCCGACGCCAGCGACGTGAGGCCCGTGGCGTCCGGCCGTACGTGCTCCGCCGCTTCGAGCTGCGGCCGGAAGATCATGTCGCGCTTCCAGCGCTCGGCCTCCTCCGACGTCTTGAACTCCGGCGCCTGCGCGCGGGGCAGCTCCAGGCCTGCCGCCGTCGCCATGTCGATGAGACCGGGGTAGACGGTGAGACCCGCGCCGTCGATGAGGCGCGCGTCGGCGGGAACCGCGACGTCGGCACCGACGGCCTCGACGAGCCCGCCGCGCAGAACGATCGTCCCGGACGCGATCGGCGCGCCGGCGGCGGTGACGATGCGCGCGCCGCGGATGGCATAGGCAAATGGCGCCTGCGCCCGCGGCGCCGCGAAAACTGCGGCGGCGATTCCAACGGCTAACAATGACGAAGTTCTGGTCAGCATTTTTTCCTTTGCCGTGGGGCCCCACCCCCACGGCAACCACGCCTCGCTTGCGCTCGGCGCGCTGATTCATGCAACCGGTCTCAGTCCTACGGTCGAGCCATGAAGCGCTCGAACAGCGCCTGGTGTTTGTTGCCGAGATCCACGTTCTTGCCTGCGATGACAACGTGGGTGATCGTCGTCCGAATCTCCAGCGGGTCGCCCTTCGAGACGAGCAGGTTCGCGTCCTTGCCAGGCTCGAGGCTCCCCATCCGGTGGCCGACGCCCAGGATGTCGGCGGCGTCGATCGTGAGCGCCTTGATCGCGGCGTCGTGCGACAGGCCCCACGCGACAGACATCGCGGCGTTGTAGTTGACGAGGCGGACGTTGCTGCTGTCGCCGGTCGCGAACGCGAACTTGATCCCCGCCTGCGCCAGCTCGCCCGCCGCCTGATAGCTCGCCGCATGGAACATGTCCTCGCGCGACGGCGGCGTGAGGATCGACCCCAGGATGATCGGGATGTTCTTCTCCTTGAGGAGCGGCGCGACGAGCGGCGATTCCAGGGCGCCGGTCAGCACGATGCTGACCTTCAGCCGGTCGGCGAACGCCACTGCCTCGCGGATGTCAGCCTCTCGGGTGGCCGCCACGTAGAGCGGAGCCTTCCTCTCGACGATCGGCACGAGCGCTTCGAGCGTCCAGTTCGTCCGGCGCTGATCGGTCGGCACCTTCGCGTACGCGCGCGCGTCGTCGAAGAGCCGCGCGACCCGGTCGAGGCGTTGATCCCGCTCCTTCTTCAGATCGTCGAACGTGCGCTCCGGCTCCTGTCCGCTCGGGGGGCCGAACCCGAACCCGCGGCTGGGGCTGAGCGACGGGAAGTTGAACGTCACGCCGGCCGTCGGCCGGACCGCCGCCTCCTCGTAGGTCCAGCCGTCGAGGTTCATCACCGCCGCCTGGCCGCCGAGGATGCCGCCCGAGGGCATCACGGCGACGGTGGTGACGCCGTTGGCGCGCGCCACCGGGATCGTGTCGCTGTCGGCCTGATACGCGACGACGGCACGCAGCTCCGGGTTGAAGTCGAGCATCTCGCTGACGTCGTCGAACCCCCGCGGCCCCGGCTCGGCGAGGCCGACAGTCGTGCGCGCGTTGATGAAGCCGGGATAAACGTCCGCGCCGCCGGCGTCGACCGTCTTCGCGCCCGCCGGCACGGCCACGCTCGCGCCGACCGCTTCGATCTTCGAGCCGCGGATCACGATCGTGCCGCGCTCGATGACCGGCTTCGTCACCGGATGGATGCGGGCGTTGGTGATCGCCCACACAGCACCGGACGGGGCCTGGGTGCTCAGGGTGCTCCGGGTGCTCACGGTGCTGGTGCTCGACGTGCCGGATGTGCCGGTGGTGCGATTCCCGTTCGATCCGTCGTCCTCCTTCGGCCGGCCGTCGGTCGCGTTCCGCGGCCCGCCTCCGCTCGCCCGACCGGCCGGGCGAGCTTCGGCGAGGCTCGCCGGAGCGACCTCAGAATCCTCGGGTCGCGAAGGCGGCTTCGGCGGCTCCTGCGCCTCCGGGGCCGTCGGCGACCGCCGGTCCTGCTTCTCAGCGCTGACGAGCGTGTCCTTTTCCTTGCGCAGCTCGCTCAAGCGACGCTCTTCCGCCATGCGGTCGTAGTACGCGATCCCGTCGATGTAGGTCCGCTCGACGATCGCATAGGAGCTGAGCGGATGGTGCGTCCAGATCGCGACGTCGGCGTCCTTGCCCGCCTCGAGCGATCCGACGCGGCTGTCGATCCGGAGCTGCTTCGCCGGGTTGATCGTCACGAGCGCGAGCGCCTCGTCATTCGAGAGTCCGCCCCACTTGACCGACTTCGCCGCCTCGGTGTTCAGCCGCCGCGCGTGCTCCGCGCTGTCGGAGTTGATCGACACGAGCACGCCCTTGCGCACCATGATCGTCGCGTTGTGCGGGATCGCGTCCTCGGCTTCGATCTTGTAGCCCCACCAGTCCGAGAAGGTGGAGGCGCCGGCGCCGTGCGCCGCGATCTCCTTCGCGACTTTGTAGCCCTCGAGCACGTGCTGGAGCGTCGCGATCTTGAAGCCGAGCTCGTCAGCGAGGCGGAGGAGCATCAGGATCTCGTCGGCGCGGTAGCAGTGCGCGTGCACGAGCCGCTTGCCCTCGAGGATCTCGACGAGCGGCTCGAGCTGGAGGTCGCGCGCGGGCGCGATCACGTCCTGACCCGCCGCCTTCTTTTTTTCGTACTCACGCCAGGCCTGCTGGTACAGCTTCGTGCGTGTGAAGGCGTCGCGGATGACGAACTCGACGCCGGCCCGCGTCACCGGATAGCGGCGCGGGCCGGTCTGGCCGAACTGCCGCATGTCCTTCGGGTTCTCGCCGAGCGCGAACTTGATCCCCGGCATCGCCCCTTCGAACAGCAGCTCCTCCGGGCGCGACTTGCCCCAGCGCAGCTTGATCACGCTGTTCTTGCCGCCGATCGGGTTCGCGCTCCCGTGCAGCACGTTGGCCGTCGTCAGGCCGCCGGCGAGGTCGCGATAGATGCTGATGTCGGTCGGGTCGAGGACGTCCTCGATGCCGGTCATCGACGAGACCGTCGTTCCGCCTTCGTTGATCGAGTCGGCGGCGATGTGCGAGTGCGCGTCGATGATCCCCGGCGAGACGAACTTGCCGGTCGCGTCGAGGACCTCGGCGAAGGACGGCACGTCCACGTTGGCGCCGACGGCGGCAATCTTGCCGTCACGCAGGACGATCGTGCCGTTGGGGATCGTCCCTTTCGTGACGGTCAGGATCGTCCCGCCCTTGATCGCGACGACGCCGGCCGTGCGCCGCGCGGGCTGACCCAGCAGCGGCGGGCCGGACGCCGCTGTCAAAGCGAGCGCCACGGCCGAAGCGAGCGTCAGACGGAGGAGCATGTTAAATGGCACGTCTTTCCTCCAATGCGAGAGGGGAATTTATCACGCAACAGGCAATGCCGGATGCCAAATCCCGAATGCCGAAAGGGACTGCACGCCCGCCAGTTTCGCGCGACGTCTTCGGCCTTCGGCCTTCGGCATTGACTCCTTACGGATTCGTCGTTCGCGATTGCCCGAACAGATACCGGTCGAACCACTCCAGGTTGTGCTCCATCGCCGCGCGCTGCGCCTTGGGCTTGTTCAGCCCGTGGCCGAAACCCTTGTAGACGATGAGCTTCACCGGCACCGCCTGGTCCTGCAGGCCCTGATACAGCTCGTACGCGTTCGGGATCGGCACGCGCAGGTCGAGCTCGCCATGCTGGATGAGCGTCGGCGTGCGCGCGCCCTTGATGTAGGTGATGGGCGAGGTCTTCGCGTAGATCTGCGGGTCGTCCCACGGTGTGGCCTTCAGGTACTGGCGCGTGAACGGGTGGATGTCGGTGTTGACGTAGTACGTCATCCAGACCGAGATGCCTGCGCCGACCGAGATGGCCTTGAACCTCGCGCCGTCGTGCGTCGTCAGGAACGCGGAGATGTACCCGCCCTGGCTCCATCCCATCGCGCCGACACGGTCGCGATCGACCAGGCCCTGCGCGATCAGGTGATCGACGCCGGAGATAACGTCCCATGCGTCGCCCACGCCGAGGTTCCGCACGTTGAGCGATCGGAACTTCTCGCCGTAGCCGGCGCTCCCGCGATAGTTCGGCTCGAGAACCAGCGCTCCCTTCGCCAGCCAGATGTCGATCGGGTACACCGAGTTCATGCGGAACTTCGAGGGACGGGAGATCCCGGTCGGCCCGCCGTGGATGACGACGAGCAGCGGGTACCGACGGCCGGCGGCGAAGTCGGCCGGCTTGTGCAGTACGCCTTCAATGGTCGCGCCGTCGGTGCTCTTCCACGCGATCACCTCACTCCGCCCCAACGTCCAGTCTTTGAGCTGTGCGCCGAGATCGGTCAGCGTCCGCGACGTCATCGCCGCGACGTCGGCGACGGCGATCTCGGCAAACCTGTCGGCCGAGCTCGCGACGAAAGCGGCTGTCCGGAAGTCCCTCGTGAAACTGAAGCTGACTGGCATGCCGCGCACATCGCGCGTCAGCTTCGTCACCGCCTTTGTCGCAGGGTCGAGCCGGTACAGATGCGCGTAGGTCCGCTCCGAGGCGCCGAAGTAGATGCCGTCCGGGCCCCAGTCGAGGAGCTGCGGATCCTCATCGAACGCCTTCGAGAGAACCTCGATGGCGCCGCCGGCGGCCGGGATCGCCGCGAGGAGGCCGTTCGAGTAGTAGAACGACGGGCTCGCCATCGCGGTGTCGAAGACCACACGCGTGCCGTCGGGCGACCACTTCGGCGCTCCGTCGGGACCCTCCTGAGTGACGAGCTTGCGCACCGACGCATCCGCGATGCGGACGATCGAGATGTCCGAGCTTCCCCCGTTCGCCGGATCGTCGTTCATCCTGTGCTCGAACGCGATCTGCGCGGCGTCGGGTGACCAGTCGAACGAGCCGACGGTGAACGCCCCATCGGTGACGCGCTTGACGGTTTTAGACGCGACGTCCACCACGTGCAGGTGCGTCATCCGGTGGTCCTGATCGACGACCTGGAACTCACCGTACTTTTTGTCCCGGTCCTTCAGGGCCTCCGGCTTCGGATCCGTGGCGGTGAACGCGATGGACGTGCCGTCCGGCGACCACCCGAGCCCGGCGACCCCCTCGGGAGCGCTGTCTTTCGCATCGGTCGTGAGCGGCTCCGCTTCGCCGCCGTCCGGACTGATCAGATAGATCTGCCGCTTGTCGCTGCGATCGGAGGTGAACGCGAGCCGCCGGCCGTCAGGCGCCCACGCCGGGGAGCTGCTGGACTTCTTCGCGCGCGTGAGCTGTCTGGCTTCGGAAGGCGCGCTGGTCGAGACGATCCAGATCTCCGTCTCGAACGAGTTCTCGTCCCAGTTCGTCTCGCGCACGGTGTAAGCGACAAAACGCCCGTCCGGAGAGATGACCGGCGAACCCACCCGTTTCAGTTCGATCGCCTGGTCGATCGTCGGGACTTTCGAGCTCTCGCGCGCCGCGAGCGGAGCGATAGCCAGAGCGGCGAGCGTTACGGCGGTCAGTGTGCGAGTCATCATTTCTTCCTTTGCGCTGGGGCCCCACCCCCAGCGCCAACCACGCCTCGCTCACGCTCGGCGCGCTTCCTTTGCGCTGGGGCCCCAGCGCCAACCAACGTTTGCTGTCTGCTCGCGGGGCCCCACCCCGCTCGCGGGCGCTCGGCGGCTTCGCGCCTCGCGCCGGCTCAAGGCTGTTCGCT
>JBOGJB010000434.1:0-16485 GCA_050745085.1 Vicinamibacterales bacterium | reverse complement strand
CTCTTCGGTCGCGGGGTTGACGATGGGCATCGTCCTGCCGCCCGCCGCGGCGCGCCACTCGCCATTGATCAAGAGCTTCTTCTGCTCGACGCCCGTCGTCGTCATGCGAACCTCTCCAAAGGTGCTTTGGGTGAGCCCCGTGAGCCCCTGGATCACGAACCACGAAACTGCGGCTTGCGCTTCTCCAGATTCGCTGCAATCCCCTCTTTCGCATCATCCGACTGAAACAGGAGCTGCTGCAGCTCGCGCTCGACCGCGAGCCCCTCGCCGAAGCCCGCCTCGAGCCCCGACTGCACGGCGCGCTTGATCCGCCCGACGGCGCGGCTCGCCTTCGCCGGCGGCGTGAACCGCTTCGCGTAGTCGAGGACCGCCTGCTCGAACGAACGCCCTGCGAGCGCGGCGGCGTCCCAGACCTCCGTCACCAGTCCGATCGCGTGCGCCTCATCCATGGTCTGGAGCCGCCCGGCCACCAGCAGCTCCAGGGCGCGCGCCTTGCCTACGAGCCGCGCGAGACGCTGCGTGCCGCCGGTGCCGGGCAGCACGCCGAGGGCGACCTCGGGCAGCCCGATCTTCCCTGCGTCCCTGCGCGCGATCCGCAAGTCGGCCGCCATCGCGACCTCGAGACCCCCGCCCACACAGTGCCCGCTGATCGCGGCGATCACGAGCTTCGGCGTCTGCTCGAGCCGGTTCAGCGTCTCGTTCGCGTGGAGGCAGAAGTAGTACTTGTAGTCCGGGTCCGCCTCCGCGAGCATGCCGATGTTCGCGCCGGCGCAGAAGAACTTCTCGCCCGCCCCCCGCAGGACGATCACGTGGACCGACGCGTCCATCCGCGCGTCGAGCACGGCGGCGTCGATCTCGCGCATCATCTCGTACGAGTACGTGTTGGCGGGCGGATCGTTCAGCTCGATGACGGCCACGCCCTCCGTCGCGCGGTAGCGAATCTTCTGATACGGCGCCATCACGATTCGGTACGGACGTACTCGAAGTCGACCGGCTTCCGGTTGATGCCGCGCCCGGGCGGCGCGATGTAGTTTGCAAAGCGCCCGGGCTCGTAGATCGGCGCGTGCATGATATTGAGCAGGTACTCCCGGTCCGCGGCCGATGGCAGCCACCCGTGCTTGCGGCGCGGCCATTCCTCGTCGCTCACCACGCGGCCGTCCGGGTCGAAGTGCGCCGACGCGAAGACGCCGATGCCGCGGTTGAACTTGCGGTCCGGCAGCCGCAGCCGATCGGGTAGGCCGTGCCGCTCGAGGATCCTGTTCCACCGGTCGATGCCCGCCTGGCAGTCGCCGACATACCAGTCGCGCAGCACCTCGTTCATCGCGTTCCGCATCGGGATCGTGCGCCGCGACACCCGGCCGTCCTCGAGCATTTCGAGGTCGTAGGTGGCTTCGGAGAGGACGTGATCGTCGTGCTTGTCTTCCATGGCGCGCCCCTTCAAGCCGTTGGCGAAGTAGGCGGCCGCGTTGGTCGAGATTTCGTTGCCGTGCAGGTCGAGGCTCAGGCTGAACCAGAGGTTGATGTGCTTCTGGATCATCGCCAGGTCGATGCCGCCGAGCCGCCGGACGTCCTCGGAGTAGCCCGCTCCCGTGTCCTTCATGAGCTGGCACGTGCGCTCGATGATGCGCCCGACGCCCGTTTCGCCGACGAACATGTGGTGCGCCTCCTCGGTGAGCATGAAGCGGGTCGTCCGGGACAGCGGGTCGAGCGAGCTCTCGGAGAGCGAGAGGAGCTGCGACTTGCCGTCCCGGTCGGTGAACATCGTGAAGCAGAAAAAGTCGAGCCAGTTGTCGATGGGCTCGTTGAAAGCGTCGAGGATGCGCGGCTTGTCGCGGTTGCCGCTCTGCCGCGCCAGCAGTTCCTCGGCCTCGTCGCGTCCGTCCCGCCCGAAGTACGAGTGCAGCAGGTAGACCATCGCCCAGAGATGCCGCCCCTCCTCGACGTTCACCTGAAAGAGGTTGCGCATGTCGTAGAGGCTCGGGCAGCGATGGCCGAGCCAGCGCTGCTGCTCGACGCTCGCCGGCTCGGTATCACCCTGGGTGACGACGAGACGGCGGAGTTGGTTGCGGAATTCCCCCGGCACCTCCTGCCACACAGGCTGACCAAAGAAGTCGCCGAACCCGATCGTGCGGTGTGGCACCGGATCGGCGAGGAAGATCCCCCAGCGATAGTCCGGCAGCTTCACGTATTCGAAGTGCGCCCAGCCCGACGGATCGACGCTGACGGCGGTGCGAACGTAGACGTGGTGATAGTCCTGGAACCCCTGCGGCCCCATGTCGCGCCACCACTGAATGTACGCCGGCTGCCAGTGCTCGAGCGCGCGCTGGAGACGCTTGTTGGATGCGAGATCGACGTTATTGGGAATTTTGTCGGCGGAGATCATTTTTTTTGTTTGTCGTGGGGCCCCACCCCCACGACCTGCCACGCCTCACTTCGTTCGGCGCGCTGGCTTCAGCATTCAGCATTCAGCATTCAGCATTCAGCATTGGACGAGCTAACACCTTCCCCAATCAAACTCCGCCCGTCCGGATGTTCCGTACGACGTCAGCGCGCCCTTCGGCCCGACCGCGTTCGGCCGCTGGAAGATCCAGTTCTGCCACGCGGTGAGCCGGCCGAAGATCTTGGTTTCCATCGTCTCCGGCCCTGCGAAGCGGAGGTTGGCTTCCATGCCCGTCAGCGCGTCTGGCGAGAACGCCGCGCGCGCCTCGATCGCGAGCCGCACCTCGTCGTCCCAGTCGATGTCGTCCGGCGCGAACGAGACGAGCCCGGCGTCGAGGGCCTCCCGGGCGTCGAACGGGCGCCCATGTGACAGCGTCTCGTCAACCTTCTCCGGCGCGGCGAGGAAGCGCACGTGCAGCCGCGTCAGCCCGTTGCTCATCGTCAGCGGACCGGCGTTCATGGGCGACAACTGAATCTGGTTCGGCCGATCCGGGTCGTCCAGCATGTAGGACCGGTCGGCGGCGAGCGCCAGCTCGGCGAGCGTCCCGGCGAACGCGCTCCCCGGTTCGACGAGCGCGAACAGGCTGCGCGAGGTCAGGTCCAGCCGCTTGAGCGTGCGCTTCACGAGGTGAATGATCTCGCGGACGAGCCAGTGATTCTTGTGGCGATCGAGCGTCCGATCGACCGCGATGACCTGCTGCGGATCGCCGTCTGTCTTCAGGACAACGATCCCGATCGTCGGCTCGTTGACGCGCAGGCGCAGGATCGCGTCGTCCAGCTCGCGGAACGCCCGTAGCGCCCAGAACCGATCTCCGGCGCCGAGGATCTCCTCCGGCGTCTCCGGCTGCGCCTCGTCCGGCGCGCGGACCGTCAGCGTCGCGACGCGCCGCGCGCGATCGATCGAAAGCGTCACCGACGAATACGCGACCTCGTCCTCCGTCACGCGCGGCGCGAGAGGACCGAGCGCGATCCCCGGGCCGCTCGACGGGCGGTCGGAGGTCGCGGCCATCGCCTTCGCGCGCCTGTCCACCGCAGCCTTGAACTGGCTCGTCGGAGAGACCGCGTCGACCAGACGCCACTCTACGGCGCGCTTGCCTTTGATCCCTTCGGTCAGCGTGCTGAAAACGTCGGCGAGATCTCTCCGGACCTTGCGTTTGTCGACGACCCGCGTGAGACCGCCGGTGCCCGGCAGGACGCCGAGGAGCGGCGTCTCCGGCAGGCTGACCGCCGAGTTGCCGTCGTCGACGAGGAGGATCTCGTCGCAGGCGAGCGCCAGCTCGTAGCCGCCGCCGGCGCAGATGCCGGTCAGCGCCGCGAGGAACCGGATCCCGGAATGTGCGCTCGCGTCTTCGATCGCGAGCCGCGTCTCGTTGGTGAACTTGCAGAAGTTGACCTTCGCCGCGTGCGTCGAGCCGCGCAGCATGAAGATGTTCGCGCCCGCGCAGAAGATGCGCTCCTTCTGGCTCGTGACGACGACCGCGTGCACCTCAGGGTGCTCGAACCGAAGACGCTGGATCGCGTCCGCCAGCTCGATGTCGACGCCGAGGTCGTACGAATTGAGCTTGAGGCGGTAGTCGGGCGAGAGCCCGGCGTCCTCGCGCACGTCCATCGCGAGCGTGGCGATCGGGCCGTCGAACGACAGCTTCCAGTGCTGGTAGCGATCCGGGTGCGTCTCGAACGCGATCGGCGCGGTGGTCGTGCGGGTTCCCGTGTCCATGACCCGAGAGCGTACCGCCGCCGGCGCGGGACTGTCAAGGAACTATAGTGCGCAATTGAGTGTGAATGAGTATTATAGTGCGCTATGACGTGGGACCGCCTGCTCGCGGCCGCGGGCCGCCGCATCCGTGACAACCGGCTGGCGCGCGGCTGGACGCTGCGCGAGCTGGCGGAGCGCTCGGGCGTCTCGGCGCGGTTCCTCGTCCAGATCGAATCGGGCCGCGCGAATGTCTCGGTCCGCCGGCTGGCGGACCTGGCGGGCGCGCTCGAGCTGCCGCCGGCTGCGCTCCTCGCCGACGCCCCCTCCCCCGCCCCGCTGCCGGTCGTCGCGCTGCTCGGACTCCGCGGCGCGGGCAAGACGACCATCGGCCGGCGGCTCGCGCGGCGGCTGCGCGTCCCGTTCGTCGAGCTGGATCGGCGGATCGAAGAGGCAGCGGACCTGTCGCTCGGCGAAATCTTCACGCTGCATGGAGAGGAGTACTACCGACGGCTCGAGCGTGAAACGCTGGAGCAGGTGCTCCGCGAGCAGACTCCGATGGTGCTGGCCATGGGCGGCGGCGTCGTCACCTCGCGCGACACGTATGCGCTGCTCCGCCGATCGGCGCTTACGGTCTGGCTGCGCGCGCGGCCAGAGGATCACTGGAACCGCGTCGTGCGGCAGGGGGATCGCCGGCCGATGGCGGATCACCCGCAAGCGATGGCGGACCTGCGCGCGCTGCTCGCGTCGCGCGAGCCGCTGTATGCGGCCGCGTCGCATACGATCGACACGTCCGCGCTCGGCGCGCGCGAGGCGGTAGAAGCGATCGCAAGCCTTGCAGATGGGCGCGGAGACGGAGGGAGGACCCTCCCTCTCCGCGTCAGCAGGTGATCTATCATTGAACGCGAGTGCACGAGCAAGGAACGCGCCCGACGTGGGCGGAGCTCCGGGAGCTGGCCGAGGTCGGACGCGTTCGTTATGCGAACACGATCCGGTACCGTCTGGCGCATTGGCCGATCTGGATCTGGGTGTTCTTCATCGCGCCCGGACCGCTCACCTTCGACCTCTTCGCCCGGGGCTTCGACGGTCGCATGGCCGCCTGGCTCGTCGCCGTCCTCGTCGGAACCGGCCTCGCCGGGTTCTTCGGCAGGCTGCCGGGCGTCGAGGCCGAGCCGTACATCCTCCGCTTCACCGAGGATCGTCCCAATCCGCTCTACCGCCGCATCTGCTATACGTTCGCGTGGAGCGCCGCGATTGTGTTCGGCCTGCTCAACCTCGCCGGGCTCCTCCTCGCCATCGGGACCGGCGAATGGCGGCTGCGGCAGATCTACGACGCCGCGTACTTTCCGCTCGCGGGCGTCGTCTGGATCCTGGGCGCCGCCGGCCGCCTCCCCCGGGTAAAGCCGTCGACGAAGCACGAAGGGCACGAGCGGCGTTTCTTCTACGGCACGGTCTGGGCCGTGTGCGTCGCGCAGCCGGTACTGTTTCTGCTGTGGAAATGGCTACCGCACGCGCGGTGGGCCGACGTCGTGAAGCTGGGCGTCTTCGCCGCCACGCTGGCGCTCATGGGCGAGCTGGCGCGACGCGGGCAGTTGATCAGGACGCGACCGGTCAGACCGGGAGAGGTCGCGGTATCGGACTAAGCTCAATGCTGAATGCTGAATGCTGAACCCCTGAATGCTCAACCACTCAGCATTCAGCGATCAGAACTCAGCATTCAGAAGACCTTCTTAAGCGCGCCGGCGACCGAGGTGCCGGCCGTGCGAAAGGCGCCTGCGGCAGTGCCCATGGCGCGCGTGAGCGCGCCGCGGCGCGGCGGTTCGACCTCGCCGATCGACGCGCGCGCGACCTGCATCGGCTCCGAGACAAACGCGATCGATCGGCTGGCGAGCGGCGGGGTTTCCTCGACCGCTCGAGCGCCGGGCCTGTCCGGTCCCGCGTCTGGCGAACCGACGGCGTTCGGCAAGGCCGTGATTTCGACTGGAATCGCGCGCGCGACGACTGGAGCGCGGGCCCTCTCTGGCGCTCGCTTCTCGATCGATGGAGCCTCGATCGATGGAGCGCGGAGGTGAATCTCGGGCGCCGCGATTTGAGCGCCGGGCCGGTCAGCCTCCACGACCGGAGCAGTGGGCCTCTCAGGCCAGGCGATCACGATCAAGGCGGCCGCCACAGTCGCAGCGATCGTCCCGATTGCCATCCCCTTCGCCGCGGCGGCGCGCAGGGCCATGAATCAGCTTAGCACGCTCAGCCGTCCTCACTTCAGCCTTCGTCCTTCGTACTTCGTACTTGAGTCACCTCGCCGTCTCGCCCGGTTTCAGCTCCAGCACGTCAACCTTCGGCAGCAGCTCCTTCAGACGCGCGGGGGTCCCGGTCAGCACCGGAAACGTGCCGTAGTGCATCGGCACGACCTGGTGCACGCCGAGCAGGCCGGCGGCGCGCGCCGCTCCCTCCGGCCCCATCGTGAAGTGATCGCCGATGGGCAGGAACGCGATCGCCGGCTTGTGCATGTCCTTGATCAGCCGCATGTCGCCGAAGAGCGCGGTGTCGCCGGCAAAGTACGCGGTGAGGCCGTCCTCGAATCGAATCACGAAGCCCGCCGCCTCGCCCAGATACACCGGGCGTCCCTCGTCTATGAAGGCGCTGCTGTGGACGGCGGGTGTCATGGTGATCGTGATGTCGCCGACGCGCTGCGAGCCCCCGATGTTCATCGGGCTCGTGTTCTGTACCCCTTTGTGGCCCAGCCAGGCGCACAGCTCGAAGATCCCGATCACCTTCGCGCCGGTGGCGCGCGCGACCGGCACGAGGTCGCCGATGTGATCGAAGTGCCCGTGGGTCGCCAGGATCAGATCGGCGCGCTCGATCTTCTTCCGATGGGCCGGACAGGAGGGATTCTGATCGAGCCACGGGTCGATGACGATCCGCTTCCCGGCTGGCGACAAGAGCTCGAAGGTGCCATGACCGAGCCAGGTGACGGAGAGCGACGTGCGGGAGGGCATAGGGGATCCTCCGTAAGCGGTTACAATTATATGGTTGTGAACCCCGGTGTCCCCGTCACCTTCATCCGCGGCCGGCGCGCGCGGCCCGCGGACGCCTCGGCGCGCGTGCCGAAGCCCGAGTGGCTCAAGGTCCGCGCGCCTGGATCGCCAGGCTACCTCCGGCTGAAGGGGATCATGCGGGAGCTCGGCCTCCACACGGTCTGCGAGGAGGCGAACTGTCCGAACATCGGCGAGTGCTGGCACCACGGCACCGCGACGTTCATGATCCTCGGCGGGATCTGCACGCGCTCCTGCGGCTACTGCAACGTCGTCCACGGCACGCCGCTCGCGGCCGACCGGCACGAGCCGGCGAAGGTCGCGCACGCGATTGCCGCGATGGAGCTGCAGTACGCCGTCATCACGTCGGTCGATCGCGACGACCTGCTGGACTTCGGCGCGTCGATCTTCGCCGCAACCATCCGCGAGGTCCGTGCGCGCGTACCGGTGTGCCGCGTCGAAGTGCTGATTCCGGATTTTCAGGGGAACGAGGTGTCGCTTCGAACCGTCCTCGACGCGCGGCCGGACGTCCTCAACCACAACATCGAGACCGTGCCGCGGCTGTACCGCGCCGCGCGGCCCGGCGGGCGCTACGAGCGCGCGCTCGAGCTCCTCGACCGCGCGCGCCGCTACGCGCCGGACATCCCCACGAAATCCGGCCTGATGGTCGGCCTCGGCGAAACGTGGGACGAGGTCGTTCAGGTCCTGCGCGATCTGCGGCGCTCGGGCTGCGGCATCCTCACGGTCGGTCAGTATCTGCGGCCGTCTCCCGCCAACCTGCCGATGGACCGCTACTACACGCCGGTCGAGTTCGCCGAGCTGAAGCGGATCGCACTTGGCCTCGGCTTCGGCCACGTCGAGTCAGGGCCGCTCGTACGCAGCTCGTATCATGCGCACGAACAGTACGACAGCTTCGCCGGCAATGCCGAATGCCAAATGCCGAATGCCGAAAGCGTCGCGCTCGCCACAGACAACTGACCGTTGCACGTGCAGTCCCATTCGGCCTTCGGCATTCGGCCTTCGGCATTAACGCTTCAGACGGTCCGCGAAGAAATCGTCGCGTGCGAAGCCTGTCCCCGACTTCGCAGTTACTGCCAGACGATCGCGAGAGACAAAAAAGCCGCGCACAGGGAAGAGACGTACTGGGGAAGGCCCGTCCCCGGGTTCGGCGATCCCGACGCGCGGGTGCTCATCGTCGGTCTCGCGCCGGCGGCGCACGGCGCGAACCGTACGGGGCGCGTATTCACAGGGGACGCGCCGGGCGGATCCGGCGACTTTCTCATGCGCGCGATGCATCGCCACGGCTTCGCCAACAAGCCCGTGTCGCGGCATCCGCAGGACGGCCTCGCGCTCGTCGACGCGTTCATCGCGGCGGCGGTGCGCTGCGCGCCCCCCGGCAACAAGCCAACGCCAGAAGAGATCCTGCGCTGCCACGCGCATCTGGTCGCCGAGGTGACCGCGCTGCCGCGGGTGCAGGTCGTGGTCGCGCTGGGCCGGATCGCGTTCGAGTCCTACTGGCGTCTGATGGCAGGCCGCGGCATCGTGGTCCGGCCGCGGCCGCCGTTCGCCCACGGCGCGGTGTATCGCCCCGCCGGCGTCCCCGCCGTGATCTGCTCGTATCACCCGAGCCGGCAGAATACGAACACCGGCAAGCTCACATCGTCGATGATGGCGCGCGTGTTCGCGCTGGCACGCCGGGAACTGCGAGATCCGAATCCTCAGGCCCGCCCGAGGCCCGACCCCCGAGGCCCGAGGCCCTAGCCGCTCAGGCAGCTTGCGGAAGGTCGATTCGGTGGATCCGCGGTGCCCCGGACCGGAGGAACCAGCGATCGATCACGACGTGGCGCGAAAAGGTCGGCGAGGCCAGCAGCGCCCTGCCGATGAACGCCGGGGCCGGCGGGAGCAGACGGTTCCATCCGCGCGAGGGGGGATCCCAGGCGCGAAGCCGCTCGGCGTACGGCCACAGATTGTCACGATCAAATCGCCCACCGGCCTCGACCAGTGTCCGCGCGGCGGCGAGCGCCGATTCGACCGCCGGTCGGATCCCCTCGCCGCTTTCCCGGTACGCGAGACCAGCCGCGTCCCCGACGAGCAGGAGCCCGTCGGCAACCGGAACGTCTGCCCGCGCGCCCGACAGGAGATACGCATGTCCGCACCAGCGCGACGGCTCCGGGCTGTCGGCGGGTATCCTCCGTGACGACGCCAGAAACGCCACGAAATCGCGCACGTGCGCTGCGAAGCGGCGGCTGCCGCGCCGGCCGAGGCCCACGTTGAGATACTCGCCCTTTCGCACGCACCACCCGTAGCCGTCGAGATCGCGGCAGAAAAACAACTCTGGTACCGGTCCCCTGGTCGCGCACTCATTCGGCGCGCGAAGTCGGAACTCGGTTTCCCTGGCGACGACGAGCCCTGATCGATCACCGGATCGGCCCCGCCGCGCGACCGGGCAGAAGTGGCCGCCCGCGCCGATCACGACCGGAGCACGAATCGCATCGTTGGCGACCCACATATCGCCCGCGCGTCGCAGCGCGGTGAGCGCTGTGTTCTCCAACACGCGCGCGCCCGAGCGCCGCAGGAGGAAGTGATCGAACTCGCATCGGCGAATCGCGAAGCTCACGGCCCGGTCGTAGAGGGTCTTCACCTCGCGGCCGGCCATCGTCGACGTCCGAAACCCGCGGATCTCTTCGATGACGAGGCCGGCCGCCCGGTACTCGCTCGGATCGAGCTCCAGTGCCTCGAAGACGGGAAGCGTGACCCAACCCGCGCAGACTTTGTCGCGCGGGAAGCGCGCGCGATCGATGACGAGGACCTCGAGTCCCGCCCGGCTGAGCGCCCACGCGCACGTCGATCCAGCCGGTCCACCCCCGACGACGAGGACGTCGCACTGCCGCATTCAGCGGCCTCTCTCTGACACGGATGAGACGCGGGCGCGTGTGTCAAGCGACTCGCTGCCGATCGGGGCGAACACGATCTGGAAAAGCTGCAGCCAGCCGGTCGCGAACGCGGCTTCCGAGCCGGCAAGATACAGCCGCCACGCGCGGTAAAACCGATCGTCGAACAGCGCCGCGACGCTGTCCGCCCGCTGCTCGAAGCGCTCGCGCCAGTGGGCGAGCGTTCGGGCGTAGTGCGGCCGGAGATTCTCGACGTCAAGGACTGAGAGATCCGCGGGCTCGAGAATCCGGCTCGTCACCTCCGCGAGCGTCGGCGGATACGCCCCCGGGAAGATACGCCGCCGGATCCACGCGTTGAGCCGTCTCGTGTGATCACGACCGATGAAGTGCAGCAGGCCTCGGCCGGTCTCACGTCGCAGCACCCGCCGGATGACCGCTGCGAGCGCGTCGTGGCTGCGGCGCCCGACGTGCTCCAGCAGGCCGACCGAGACGAAGACGTCGAACGTCCCCGTCACGTTCCGGTAGTCATCGTCGATGAACTCGACGCGACCGGCGAGCCCCTCGCGCTCTGCGCGCTCCCGTGCGAACCGGATCTGCTCGCGCGAGATGTTGAACGCTTTGACGACGGCGCCGTAGTGGCGCGCCATATGGAGGGCGAGCGCTCCCCAGCCACAGCCTGCCTCGACAACTCGGTCTCCTGGTCGCAAGCGGAGCTTGCGGCACACGAGGTCGAGCTTCGCGACCTGAGCGGCATCGAGGGTGGCGTCCGGATCGGCGTAATACGCGCAGGTGTAGACGAGCTGCGGGTCGAGCCAGAGTCCGTAGAAGTCGTTGCCCAGATCGTAGTGATGGTGAATATTCATTCGTGCGGCCGCGAGGCTGTTCCCTGGCGTGCACCAGAGCGCGAGCCGCTCCCGCATGGACGGGCGCGACAGTCGCGTGAGCCGGGAAAGCGCGTGGATGATTCCGCCGAAGTCGCCCCGAAGCTGTAGCCGGCCCGCCATGTAGGCTTCGCCGAAGTTCAGCTCAGGATTGACGATCAGGCCCATCAGCGCGCCGCGATCGCGCACGACGACGTGGCCGATGGCCCCTGTCGGCGGGGAAGGCACCGTGCCGTCCCAGAGCTCGAGCGCGACTCCAGCCGGCGCGATAGCGCGCTGGAGCCGCTCCGCCAGCAACCGATCGATGGGACTCGGCCGGCGGGCGGCCGGAGACGTGGGACCGGCGGAAAGCAGGAGCTCGGCGCGCATGACCTCCTCCGGACGCGCGTCAGACTCTATCATCTTCCGCCGGCGCGTGGGGTTCGCCCGCTCATCGCAAGCTGGACGGCCGGCAGGGCCCGCCCGAGGCCCGAACTCCGAGGCACGAGGCCCTAGCGGACGGCCGAAGAATTCGGACCTGCCTGGGCCCTCGCCATTCACGTGAGGACCGGGGCTAGTCGGTCCGCAGCGATCGCATCGGATCGATCCGTGCCGCCCGGCGCGCCGGCAGCCAGTTCGCGACGAGCGCCGTGAGCAGCAGCGCCGACGACACACCGGCGAGGATAGCGGCGTCCCGCGATCCCGCCCCGAACAACAGGTCCGCGAGCAGGCGCGCGGCGCCGAACGATGCTGCAAGCCCCGCCGCCACGCCGATTGCGACGACCGCGATGCCCCGTCCGACCACGGTCCGGACGATGTCCCCGGTCCGCGCGCCGAGCGCGACGCGGATGCCAATCTCACGCGTGCGCTGGGTGACCAGGTACGACGCGACGCCGTACGCGCCGCCGAGCGCCAGCACCAGCGCGAGGAGCGCGAAGACGCCGAGCATCCACGAGTACGCCGCGCGGACGACCATGGACCGCTGCAGCGCTTCCTCCATCGTCCTGACCTGGAACAGCGGGAGATCCGGATCCAGCTCGCGCATCGCCGCGCGGGCGGAGCCGGCTAGCGCGGCCGCGTCCCCCGACGTGTGCAGCGCGACCGCGAGCGTCTGCACTGGTTGCGCGGGCAGCGGGAAGTACACGCCCGGCCGCATCGGCCGCTCGAGGCCGTAGTGCTTGACGTCGCGCACCAGGCCCACGACCGTCATCCACGGGGCTTCATCGTCGTTGAACTTGAAGCGGCGGCCGACCGGATCGGCGACCGTCGGCCAGAACGTCTTCGCGAACGTCTCGTTGACGATTGCCACACGCGGCGAACGCCGATTCGGGTCGGCCGGCTGCGGCTCGCGCCCGTCCCGGTCGTCGAAGAAGCGTCCGGACTTCAGCCGGATTCCCATGGTCTTGAAATATCCAGCGCCCGCGAAGCGCATCAGCGTCACTGGGACCGATTCGCCCGGCTTGCGCTCCACTCCTTCGATGCGGAAGAACGTGCCCCAGTGGCACCCGAGCGGCGGACAGGTCACGAGCCCGGCCGACTCGACGCCGGGAATCGCCGTCATCCGCGCCGCGACACGGTCCCAGAAGGCGATGCGCTGCTCTTCCTTCGGATAGCTGGCCTCCGGCAGCGAGATCGAGAATGTCAGCACGCCGCCGGTTCGGAAGCCCGGATCGACCTGGCGCACACGATCGAAGGCGCGCATCAGGAGACCGGCGCAGACGAGCAGCAGCGCGGCCAGCGCGAACTCCCCCGCCACGAGACACCAAAGCGTCCGCTTCCCTCTCGGCGCCGCCGTCGTCCCCGCCGTCGCCGCGTGGACCGCCGAGCGCAGATCGCCGCGTGACGCGTGGAGCGCCGGCGCCCAGCCGAAGAGTACCACGGTGGCCACTGACGCGAGGATGGCGAACCCGACGACCCGCAGGTCGACGCCGAACGACGCCCATCTGGGCAACTCGTCCGGCACGCTCGCCAGCAGGAGCTTCAGCGCCCACTGGCCGAGCGCGAGGCCGATCGCCGCGCCGGCGATCGCGAGGATGACGTTCTCGACGAAGAGCTGACGGACGATTCGGACGCGGCCGGCGCCGAGGGCGAGGCGGATACCCATCTCGCGCCGGCGCCCGAGCGCTCGCGCGAGCATCAGGCTTGCCACGTTCGCGCAAGCGACGAGGAGCAGCAACGCCACCGCGGCCGTCAGCGCCTTCGCCGCGCTCGTGAAGTCACGGACGAACTCGTCGCGAAGCGACCGCGCAAAGGGCGAGACGACCTTCTCCTGATCGCGCTGCTTCCAGACCGGCTCGTGCGCGCGAAGCAGATCTTTCTCTGCGGCGTCCACGGTGACGCCCGGCTTCATCCGCCCGACGCCGTTGTACGAATAGCTCTGTCCCTCCTGGTTCGGATCGCCTTGCAACGGCACCCAGACCTGAACCTCCCCGGGGAAATCCGCCTCCGGCGGCAGGACGCCGACGATCGTCCGCGCGACGCCGTCGAGCTTCAGCGTCTGGCCGACGACATCCGATCGCCCGGCGAACCGCTGCCGCCACACGCCTTCACCGATCATCACGGCCGGCGGGCCGTTCGGCTTGTCCTCCTCCGGCAGGAAGTCGCGTCCGAGGACGGGCCGGATGCCGAGGACCTTCCCAAAGTCGTACGTGACGCGCGCGCCGCGGATTCGCTCGGCCCCGGTCGACGTCGAGAGGTTGAAGCTCTCACCGTCCCAGATCGCGATCCCCTCGAAGAGCTTCACCCCCTCGCGCCATGCGTGGAAGTCTGGGTAGTTGATCCCGACGATCTCGAGGTTCCACTTCGGCGCGGTCTCGTTGATGAAGACCAGCCGCTCCTGGTCGGGGAACGCGAACGGCCTTAGGAACAGGCCGTTGACGAGGCTGAACACCGCGACGTTGGCCGCGATGCCGAGCGACAGCATGAGCAGGACGAGCGCAGTCGCCGTCTTCTGCCTGGCGAGCGAGCGGAGCGCGTAGCGGACGTCGGATGTCACCATTGGCGGTCCTCGGACCTTTAGACTATCCAAACCTGGTTAGACGTTGCGCCTCCTGCCCCGGTTAGCCCTCCGTGGGCGTCGGGAACAGCTCCCCCTGCATCGCCTCGAACGCGGCCTGCACACCGCGCGAGCTCATCGTCTCGTCGTGCTGGATGAGGTCGAGCCCGAAGAGCTCCTGCTGCTCCGACACCCGCAGCGGGATGATGGCATCCGTGATCTTGTACAGGAGGTACGACCCCAGGACCACGAAGGGTGACGCCACGAGGAGGGCGAGAATCTGGACGGTGAAGGTCTGCGTCTGGCCGGTCATGAGCCCGACGTCGGCCGCGAACACGCCGGTCGCAACCATCCCGACCATCCCGCCGATGCCGTGACACGGGAAGACGTCGAGCGTGTCGTCGAGCGTCGATCGCGACTTCCAGTGCGCGACCATGTTGCTTGCTACGCTCGCGACCGTCCCGATGACGATGCTGGAAGGCACGCTGACGTAGCCGGCGGCGGGCGTGATCGCCACGAGCCCGACCACCGCGCCGACGCACGCCCCAAGCGCGGAGGCCTTCCGCCCGCGGATGACGTCGAAGGCGATCCACGCGAGCGCCGCCGCCGCCGAGGCGGTGTTCGTCGTCGCGAACGCCAGCGTCGCCTGGGCCGACGCGCCGAGCGCCGACCCGGCGTTGAAGCCGAACCAGCCGAACCACAGCATCCCGGTCCCGAGGATCACGAACGGGATGTTGGCGGGGACGTGTGAGCCGACCTTCTCGTGAATCCTCCGGCGGCCGAGCACCATCGCGCCGACGAGCGCCGCCCACCCGGCGGACGTGTGGACGACCGTGCCTCCGGCGAAGTCGAGCACGCCCCAGCGGCGGAGAAACCCGTCCGGGTGCCAGGTCCAGTGCGCCAGCGGACAATAGAGGAACAAGCTGAACAGGCAGATGAACGTGACGTAGCTCCAGAACCGCACGCGCTCGGCGAACGAGCCGGTGATCAGGGCGGGCGTGATGATCGCGAACTTCAGGTGGAACAGCGCGAAGAGCATGAGCGGGATCGTCGGCGCCAACGCCGCGTTCGAGCCGAGCCCGACGTTCTGAAACATGAAGTACGTGCGGGGATCTCCGATGACGCCGCCGATGCTGTCCCCGAACGCGAGGCTGAACCCGACGATCACCCAGAGCAGGCTGATGATGATCATCGCGACGAGGCTCTGGAGCATCGTGGAGATGACGTTCTTTTTCTGGACCATGCCGCCGTAGAAAAACGACAGACCGGGCGTCATGAGCAGCACGAGGCCGCTGGCGGTCAGCATCCACGCGACGTCCCCTGAGTCGATCGCGCCGCCCTGGGCCTGCGGACCGGCAGGATGCCAGACCACGGCCAGCACGCACGCGGAAAGCACCAGACCGAACGGCAGCACGCGTTTCACGGTCCCTCCAGATGTGGTTGATATAATCCCGGCAACCGGAGCCCGTGACAAGCCTCTCCCGTTACTGGCCGGCACTCGTGGCGGCGCTCGCCGCCGCGTGCAGCTCTGCCGACCGAGCCGCGCCGTACCCGAGCCGGACGATCGACATCGTCGTCCCGTTTCCGCCGGGCGGCGGAAGCGACAACCTCGCGCGCACGGTCCAGGACATCGTCGGACGGGAGCAGTTGTCGGCGCAGGCCGTGACCGTCTCGAACAGAAGCGGCGGATCCGGCGCCGTCGGCCTAGCCTACGTCGCGGCGCGCCGCGGGGACGGCTACACGCTCGTGACGCTCAACGACCCGCTCGTCTCGCTGAGCGTGCAGCCGCACTATACCGGCCCCACCCTCCGGGATTTGACGATCATCGCGATTCTCGCGCTCGACGAGATGGCGATCGTGGTGCCGATGAAATCGACGTTTCAGACGATCGACGAGGTCATCGCGTTCGCGAAGGCGAACCCGGGCAAGCTGACGTTCTCGACCGAGGCGCAGGGCGGCGGCGATCACGTGCTCGGGATCCTCGTCGAGCGCGCGACGGGCGCGTCCTTCACGTACGTGCACACGCGCGGCGGCGCGGAGGCGATGCAGAACCTCGTTGGCGGCCACGTCGACCTCGCCGGCCCGAACCCAAGCGAGATGCTGTCGCAATGGAAGGCGGGGCTCGTGCGGCCGCTGGTCGTGTCGGCCCCGGCGCGAATCGCGATGATGCCGGACGTGCCAACCCTCGAGGAGCGCGGGATCAGGGTCGTCCACCGCATGATGCGCGGCGTGGCGCTGCCCGGCGGCGCGCCGCCCGACGCGCTCCGCTTCTGGGAGGACGCGCTCGCCCGGCTGGCCGGGACCGAGCGCTGGAGAACCCATTACCTGGAGCGGTTTGCGCTGACGCCATACTTCAAAACCGGCGACGAGGCGCGTGCGTTCCTCAAGCGCCACGAGGCGCTCAACCGGGACGCGCTCACCCCGGCGGAGGCGCGGTGATCGCCGATCGCGCCGCCGCCGCCGGGCTCGCGATTTTTGGTCTCTTCATCACGATTCACGCCTCGCGGCTGCCGTACTGGCTGGATCGATCGCCCGGACCCGGGTTTGTGCCTTTCTGGCTCGGAGTCCTTCTCAC
>JBOGJB010000433.1:0-2716 GCA_050745085.1 Vicinamibacterales bacterium | reverse complement strand
GGCCCAGGCGGCGCGCGCAGCGCTCGATCGCGCGGTCGCCGCGCAGTCGGCGCGCATCGAGGAGATCGACGCCCGGCGTGACCTCAACGCGCAGCTCACCGGCGAGCTGCAGGAGGCCGCGCGCCGGTTGCAGGCGTCGGTCGCCGGGCTCGCACCGGACCGCGCTGGGCCCGCGGCGCTGCCGCTCGCGCCGTTCCGCGGCGATCTGCCCTGGCCCGCGTCGGGCACCGCGCGATCCGCCTTCGGCCGCGGCCGGACCAGCCGCTTCAGCGCCGCGATCCAACGCAACGGGATCCTCATCTCGGCGGCGGAAGGGGACCGAGTCCGCGCGGTGCACGAGGGGCGCGTGGCGTATGCCAGTCCGTTCACTGGCTTCGGCAACCTCGTCATCGTCGAGCACGGCGAGGGGGACTACTCGCTTTACGGCCACCTGCGCGCCCTCGGGGTCGCGCGCGGCGATGCCGTCGAGCGCCAGGCCGTCCTCGGGGAGATTGGTGTCACCCCGTCCGGCGTCCCGGGGCTCTATTTCGAGCTGCGCATCGACGGGCGGGCGGTGGACCCTTTACAATGGTTAAAGCGAAGATAGTTCCTAGTGCTTAGTTCTTAGTGCTTAGGGGGACTGCACTCGAGACTTTCTTCGCTGTCGTTCTGTCGCCTGTTACCGCTGCAGGGCCTGCTCAAGCGAAGCCAGCGAACAGAGTGGAGCGAAGAGGATCGCGAGCGCAGTCTTACTAAGCACGAAGGACCAAGCACTAAGAACTGACATGAGTAACAAGAGCAGGGTCATCGTTCTCTTACTGTCCACCCCGATCCTCGCGTTCGTCGTCGTTGGCGGCGTCATGGGGGGAACCGCGTCCGGGCAGGACTCCTATCCCCATCTTCTTGTCTTCAAGGACGTCGTCTCGCTCATCCTGAACAACTACGTCGAGGAAGTGGACGTAACCAAGGTGATGACCGGCGCGCTCAAGGGGCTCGCCGACGGCCTCGACGCCGACAGCGCCTTCCTCGAGCCGTCCGACGTGCGCGCGATTGAGGCGAAGCTGACGCCGCCCGGCGGGGACGTCGGGCTCACCTTGACCCGGCAGTATTACCTGCGGGTCGTGGCGGCGCGCGACGGATCCGCGGCCGCGCGCGCGGGCCTGCGCACCGGGGACTACGTCCGGATGATCGACGGCCGGCCGACGCGCGACCTGTCGGTTTTCGACGGCGCGCGGCTGCTCTCCGGCGCCCCCGGCACGAAAGTCTCGCTCGTCGTCATCCGCGGCAACGCCGCGGACCCGCACACGGTCGACCTCGTGCGCGAGCCGGCGCCGAAGGAGGCCGCCCTCGCGTCGCGCATGGCCGCCACCGACGTCGGCTACCTGCGAATCCCGGCCTTCGGCAGCACGACCGCAGCGGCGGTGTCCCGCGCCGCCGCCGGACTGTCGAAACAGGGGGCGACGAAGCTCGTCATCGATCTCAGGCAGAGCGCGGAGGGGCCGCTCGAGGCGGGCATCGAAACGGCCCGATGGTTCGTCGCCAGCGGGACGCTGGCGATCCGAGCGGGTCGCGGGGGTGCGCGAGAGGAGATCAAGGCGACGGCTCGTGGGGACGCCATCGCGATGCCGGTCGTCCTGCTCGTCAATGCCGGCACGTCGGGCGCGGCCGAGCTGTTCGCCGCGGCACTCGCCGGCAACAAGCGGGCGGAGCTCATCGGCGAGCCGACCCACGGTCGCGCCGGTATTCAGAAACTTGTGCGTCTGCCCGAAGGGCACGGCCTGTGGCTCACGCACGCCTCCTATCTCACGCCCGCCGGTGAGGCCATCCACGAGAAGGGGCTCAAGCCCGCGCTCGACGTCGAAGAGCCGGACGTGGAGTTCGGCGCGAAGCCGGATCCAGCGAAAGGCGATCCGATCCTCGAGAAGGCGCTGGAGAAGCTCGGCGTCAGAAAGGCTGCGTAGGTTCGCACGCTTTTTCTTGACTCTGCACGATCGGTCACGTATAAACCTTTCCGGAAATTTTTCCTCCCTTGCACCCTGAAGGGGTGCGCAACGACCACGCAGTTACACCCGGAGGGCATCCATGAACAAGCAGGAACTGGCCACGAAGATCGCGCTGGAGATCGGCATCAGCAAGACGAACGCGGTCGCGGCGATCGATTCGTTCTTCGACGGCGTCGTGAAGTCGCTGAAGAAGGGACAGCCCATCACGTTCGTTGGCTTCGGCACGTTCAAGACCGCCAGCCGCAAGGCGCGCACCGCGCGCAATCCGCAGACCGGCGCCGAGATCAAGATCCCGAAGCGCCGCGTCGTCCGCTTCAGCGCCGGCAAGGCATTGAAGTCCGCGGTCAACTGACACTTGAAGGCACTAGGCACTAGGCATTTAGGCACTCTGACCACGGGCAGTAGGCATGCTGTATGTCGGCACTAGACGTTCTGATCGGCTTTCAGAATGCCTAGTGCCTATTGCCTCGTGCCTTCCAAAGATCCATCCTCGCGTCATTGACGCCCCTCAAATCCCGCGGGTATACTGATCGTTCCTGTAAGGCCAGTGTTTTCAAGACATAGGCGCGTAGCTCAGAGGTTAGAGCGCCTGCTTGACACGCAGGAGGTCGGTGGTTCGAGTCCACCCGTGCCTACCATGTCCACGCCTGTTCGGCGCGCTTGATGCGCCCCTTGCGGTTGAAACACCCCTGACGCGGATGGATCAGATCACCGTCACCCTCCCGGACGGCTCG
>JBOGJB010000432.1:0-8044 GCA_050745085.1 Vicinamibacterales bacterium | reverse complement strand
CCCCAGCGCCCCAGACCGCCGGGCACGCGCTACCCGCCGCGACGGCGCAGGCGACGGCGCAGGCGGCGGAGGAGGCCGAGGAGCTCGAGTTCGCCGTCGTGAAGTCGCCGATCGTCGGCACCTTCTACCGCGCGCCGGAGCCGGGCGCGCCGTCGTTCGTCGAGGTCGGTACCATGGTGAAGAAGGGCCAGGTACTCTGCATCATCGAGGCGATGAAGCTGATGAACGAGATCGAGTCGGACCACGACGGCGAGATCGCCAGCATCTACGTCGAGACCGGCAAGCCGGTGCAGTACGGCGAGCGCCTGTTCGCCATTCGGGCCAAGGTGTAGCGCAGGCCTCCTGGGCCCGCGAACAAATGTTCAAAAAAATCCTCATCGCCAACCGCGGCGAGATCGCGCTTCGAGTCATCTGCGCCTGCCGCGAGCTCGGCATCAAGACCGTCGCCGTGTACTCCGAGGCCGACGAGCACTCGCTGCACGTCCGGTTCGCCGACGAGGACGTCTGCATCGGGCCCGCGCGGAGCCTCGACAGCTATCTCAACGTCCCGGCGATCATCAGCGCGGCCGAGATCACCGGCGCCGACGCGATTCATCCCGGCTACGGCTTCCTGTCGGAGAGCGCCTATCTCGCGGAAGTCTGCGAGGCGTGTCACATCCGGTTCATCGGACCGGATCCCAACGTCATCCGACTGATGGGAGACAAGGCGCGGGCCCGCCGCGCGATGAAGAAGGCGGGCGTGCCGGTGCTGCCGGGGAGCGACGGGCCGGTCGAGAGCGAGGAGAAGGCCCAGAAGGTCGCGAAGGATCTCGGCTTTCCGGTCATCATCAAGGCGGTGGCCGGCGGCGGCGGCCGCGGGATGCGGATCGTGCGCGCGCCCGCCGATCTCGGAAAGGCGCTCAAGACCGCGCAGCGCGAGGCGGAAGCAGCCTTCGGCGTCGGGGATGTGTACGTCGAGAAGTACATCGAGTCGCCGCGCCACATCGAAGTGCAGGTGCTCGGCGACCATCACGGCGCCGTGGTGCACCTCGGAGAGCGCGAGTGCTCGATCCAGCGGCGGCATCAGAAGCTCATCGAGGAGGCGCCGTCGGCGGCGCTCAGCGAGAAGCAGCGCCGCCGGCTGGGCAGCACCGTCGTGGACGCCGCGCGCGCGGTACAGTACACCAACGCGGGGACGTTCGAGTTCATCATGGACCAGTCCGGCAACTTCCATTTCCTCGAGGTCAACACCCGGCTGCAGGTCGAGCACCCGGTCACCGAGTTCATCACCGGACTGGACATCGTCAAGGAGCAGATTCGTGTGGCGGCGGGGGAGCGGTTGTCGTTCAAGCAGGGTGACGTCGCGTTCTCCGGGCACGCCATCGAGTGTCGCATCAACGCCGAGGATCCGGTCACCTTCACGCCGTCTCCCGGCGTGATTCACGCGTTCAGCGTGCCGGGCGGGCCGGGCATCCGGATCGACACGTTCGCGCACGCCGAGGCGACGATTTCCCCGTACTACGACTCGCTCATCGCGAAGGTCATCGCGTGGGGGCTGGATCGGCAGGAAGCGATCGCGCGCATGCGCCGCACGCTCGAGATGACGGTCATCGAGGGAATCAAGACCTCCATTCCGCTCCACCTGCAGATCCTCTCGGATCCGGACTTCATCGCCGGGCGGATCAGCACGTCGTTCATGGAGCGCTACGCCGCCGACAAAAAAAGAGCCGAGAAACCACTCGCCGAAGCGGTGTGAGCACGTAATGCCGAATGCCCAATGCCGAATGGGACTTCGCTCGCCACGGACGGCTTTACCCGATTCTTGACGTGGATCTGTCGATGTCGCGCGGTTGGACGCCGGTCGATCTCGCGGAGGCGTTCCTCGACGGCGGCGCGCGGCTGATCCAGCTTCGGGCGAAGCGTCTCGCGTCGGGGGCGTTGCTCGAGCTGGCGGGCCGGCTTGTGGCGCGCGCCGGCCCGTTCGGCGCGCGGATCGTCGTCAACGATCGCGCTGACATCGCGCGGATGGCAGGAGCGGCGGGCGTGCACGTCGGACAGGAGGACGTCGATGCCGGCGCCGCGCGCGCCATCGTCGGGCCCGATGCCTTCGTCGGCCTGTCCGCCCACACCGCGGACCAGATCGAGCCCGCGCTCCGCCAGCCGATCTCGTATCTGGCCGTCGGGCCCGTCTTCGGTACAGCGACCAAGGACACAGGCTACGCGCCGGGCGGCCTCGATCTGGTCAGGCACGCCGCCGCGCGCGCCGGATCGCTGCCCGTGGTGGCGATTGGCGGGATCGACCTCGCGCGGGCCCCGGATGTCCTGGCCGCCGGCGCCGCCGCGGTGGCCGTCATCTCGGATCTGCTCGTGGACGATCCTGCAGCCCGGGTCCGAGCTTACGTCAGCCTTCTGGGCGCACCCTGAGCACCTCGAGCACCCGAGCACCTTGAGCACCTTGAGCACCCCTGTATAATCTCCGCCCAGCCTGCCGGCAACCGGAGCGGTGTGGGCGGCGAATCGGCTGCCCTGGAGGATGAATGGACTCAAATCTGTTCAAGACGAAGTCTATCGAGCAGCTGGTCGGAGACGCCGAGCACGGCGCAAAGGCCCTGCGCCGGACGCTGACCGCGTTCGACCTGACGATGCTCGGGATCGGCGCGATCATCGGCACCGGCATCTTCGTGCTGACCGGGACCGCGGCCGCAAACCAGGCGGGCCCCGCGATCGTGATGTCGTATGTGCTGGCCGGCATCGCGTGCAGCTTCGCCGCGCTGTGCTACGCCGAGTTCGCCGCGATGATCCCGATCGCCGGCAGTGCCTACACCTACTCGTACGCCACGCTCGGCGAGATCTTCGCCTGGATGATCGGCTGGGATCTGATTCTCGAGTACGCGGTCGGCTCGATGACGGTCGCGATCGGCTGGAGCGGCTACTTCCAGCGCATTCTGGCCGGGTTCGGCATCCATCTGCCGGTCTGGATGTCGGCCGCGCCCGACGCCGCGACGGGAGCGATCGTCAATCTACCGGCGATCCTTATCGTCCTCGCCATCATGGTGCTGCTCGTGATCGGCGTCCGCGAGAGCGCGCGGTTCAACGCGGCGATGGTGACGATCAAGCTGGCGGCCGTCCTGTTCTTCATCCTCGCCGGCTTCAGCTACGTCAAGCCGGAGAACTGGTCGCCCTTCGCCCCGTACGGCTGGGCGGGCATCATGACCGGCGCCGCGGTTGTCTTCTTCGCGTACATCGGCTTCGACGCGGTCTCGACGACCGCCGAAGAGGCCAAAAACCCGAGCCGGGACCTGCCGATCGGCATCATCGCGTCGCTCGTCATCTGCACCGTGCTCTACCTCGTCGTCGCGGCGATCCTCAGCGGCATCGTGCCGGTCGTGCAGTTCAAGGAGGATGCGCAGTTCCTGAACGCGCCGGTCGGCTACGCGCTGGCGGTCATCAACCTGGACTGGGCGGCGGGGCTCGTGTCCGCGGGCGCCGTGGCGGGGATCACGAGCGTGCTGCTCGTGATGCTGATGAGCCAGCCGCGCATCTTCTTCTCCATGAGCCGCGATCAGCTCCTGCCGCCGGGCGTCAGCAAGGTGCATCCGAGGTTCAAGACGCCCTACATCACGACCATCATCACCTGTGTGGTCGTCGCGATCGCCGCCGGGCTCATCCCGATTCAGGTCGTCGGCGAGATGACCAGCATCGGGACGCTCTTCGCCTTCGTGGTCGTCTCACTGGCGGTGCTGGTGCTCAGAAGCAAGCGGCCGGACGCTCACCGGCCGTTCAAGGTCGCCGGCGGGCCGATCATCCCGATCCTCGGCGTCGCCTCGTGTCTCTACCTGATGGTCAGCCTCTCGGTCATGACCTGGATGCGGTTCCTGTTGTGGCTCGACGCGGGGATGCTGATCTATTGGTTTTACGGCCGGACGCACAGCACCCTCCGCGAACCGAACGAGTCTGCGCGTCAGACCTGGCTGGAGTGGACCGGCAACCTGGTGACGATCCTTGGCTCGCTCGTGACGTTCAACGGCTTCGCGATCGCGCTCCTCGGCCTGCTGACGGAGTGGGGCGTGACGCGCGAGGACCTCGCGAAGTGGAACGAGCTCGATGCCGTCATCAGCCGGGCGGGCCTCCACGTGAACGCGGAAATTGCCGACCGGTTCGGCTTCATGATCCTCGGCATCGGAGTGGTCTTGCTGGTCCTGGGTCTGGTGCTGCGGCGTGCGGGTCGCCGGACGGCCTGACGGCTGGGGCGGGGGAGCGCGGCTCGCGGTCCTCCTGCTCCTGATGGTGCTGGCCGGCGGCACGTCGGGCTACATCCTTATCGAAGGGTGGGTGCCGTGGGACGCGTTTTACATGACGGTCACCACGGTCACCACGGTCGGGTTCCGCGAGATTCACGAGCTCTCGCGCGCCGGGCAGGTGTTCACGGTCGTGCTGATCATCGGCGGCGCCAGCACGGTCCTGTACACGTTTTCGCTGGTGATGGCGCTGCTCGTGGAGGGAACGTTCCACAACCGCGTCCAGCACCGCCGTCTCAACCGCATGCTCGACAACGTCACGGACCACTTCATCGTCTGCGGCTACGGCCGCATCGGCAGCATCATCGCGGAAGAGTTCCGCCGCCAGAAGGTGCCCTTCGTGGTGATCGAGCGCAACGTCGAGCGGCTGCAGGCGGCCCTCGCCGCGGGGCTGCTCGCGGTCGAGGCGGACGCGAGCAACGAAGAGGTGCTCAAGCGCGTGGGCATCGAGCGCGCGCGCGGGTTCATCGCTGCCGTGGGCAGCGACGCCGAGAACGTGTACGCGGTGCTCAGCGCGCGGCTGCTCAGGCCGGATTTGTTCATCCTCGGACGCGCCGAGACCGAGGACGCGCGGCGCAAGCTCGAGCGCGCCGGGGCGAACCGCGTCATCTCGCCGTACCAGATTGGCGGCCAGCAGCTCGCGCAGGCGGCGCTGCGCCCGGCGGTCGTCGACTTCGTGCAGATTGCGACCAGTTCCGAGAACCTCGATTTGTCGATGGAGCAGGTGAAGATCGCGCGGGACTCGCAGCTCGTCGGGCGATCCATCCTCGACGCTAATCTGCGTCAGCGGTTCGGCGTCGTCGTCGTCGGCATCCAGCGAGTGAGCGGCCGGATGGAGTTCAATCCGCCCCCTGAGGCGGTCATGCAGTCCGGCGACCATCTCGTTGTGCTCGGCCGCACCGAGAGCCTGAAGGAGCTCGAAGCGGCGGCGAAATGAGGCCGTCGGACGTCCCCGCATGCCTGCACGCATCCTGAACGGCAGCGCCGTCGCCGACGCTATCCGCGCCGACGCGCGGCCGCGCATCGAGGCCTTCCGCACACGGGCCGGTCGCCCGCCCGGTCTCGCGATCGTCCTGGTCGGGGACAACCCCGCGTCGGAGATCTACGTCCGCAACAAGGCGAAGAGCGGCGGCGAGTCGGGGCTCGCCGTCCGGCTCGAACGGATGCCGGCGTCGGCCACGCTCGAGGACCTGCTCGGTCTCGTCCGGCTGTTGAACGGCGATCCGGCCGTGGACGCCATCCTCGTGCAGTCCCCGCTGCCGTCTTCGCTGGGGAAGGCGGGCGCGCAACGCGTCTTCGAGACGATCGATCCGGTGAAGGACGTCGACGGGTTCCATCCCATCAACGCCGGGCGGCTCGCGCAGGGCCGGCCGGCGCTCGCGCCGTGCACGCCGGCCGGCATCATCGAGCTGCTGGACCGATCAGGAATCGGGATCGCAGGCACGCGCGCCGTTGTCCTTGGCCGGTCCGAGATCGTCGGACGGCCGATGGCGGCGCTGCTCCTGACGCGCGACGCGACGGTCACCATCTGCCACTCGAAAACGCCGGATCTGGCGGCGGTGGCGGCGACGGGCGACATCCTCGTGGCGGCGATCGGCCGGCCCGCGTTCGTGACGCGTGATTTCGTCAAGCCGGGCGCGACGGTCGTGGACGTCGGGATCACGCGGCTGAGCGATCGGGCGTTGGTCCAGGCGCTCTTCGGCGGCACGCCGCGGATGGACACGTTCGAGAAGCAGGGCTCGCTCGTCGTCGGCGACGTGCACCCCGAGGTGGCGGAGGTCGCAGGCGCGTTGACGCCGGTGCCCGGTGGCGTCGGACCCCTGACGATCGCGATGCTGCTCGTGAATACGATTGCGGCGGCGGAAGGGCGGATCCGCGTCAGTTCCTAGTGCTTAGTTCCTAGTGCTTAGTCTGACTTCACTCGCCACTCTCTTCGCTGATCGTTGTTCGCGTGTGCTCACTCTCGGCTTCGTGGTTTGTCTCTCGCAGAGCGTTCGCATGGCTGCAGCGCAGTCAACGTCTCTCCCGTGCAGCGAAGACAGTGGCGAGCGAAGTCAGACTAAGCACTAGGAACTAAGCACTAAGAACTGACAGCTCATCCAGTACTTGATCGACCTGCCGGTCAGTGTCTGCGTAGCTCCCGTCGGTCGTAATCACGTAAGTCGCCCGCGTCACCTTCGCCTCGATCGGCATCTGCGCAACGATTCGTTTTCGCGCTTCCTCTTGCGATAATCCATCGCGTTCAACCAGGCGCGCGAGTTGCGTCTCGGGCGCGCAGGCCACCACGATGACGCGGTCGAAGTCGCGTTCGCGGGCGGTCTCGTAGAGCAGCGGGATGTCGGCGATCGCCAGCGGCGCGCCCGCGATCTCCGCGCGGCGCAGCCACCCCTGGATCGCCTCGTACACGGCCGGGTGGACGATCGCTTCGAGGTCGCGGCGGCCGGCGTCGTCCGAGAAGACGCTCGCCGCGAGCCGCGCCCGGTCGAGCGCGCCGTCGGCGCGGAGGACCCCGGTGCCGAAGCGCTGCGTGATAGCAGCAAGTCCGGGCGTGCCGGGCCGCACGACCTCCCGCGCGAGCTGGTCGGCATCGACGACAGGGACGCCTTTCGACGCGAAGCGCGCCGCGCAGTGGCTCTTGCCCGTGGCGATTCCACCGGTCAGCGCCACGCGTATCATCCCGGTCCCCAATCTGGCATTGATGGACAGCGCCTCTCAGGCCTGCCGGATCAGTGGATCAGTTCCGCCCGAGCCTCCTCGTCGTCCTTGGCCGGGGCGATGCGCTCCTCGACGAAGGTGTTCCACTCGTGGCAGTGCGGGCATTGCCAGAGCAGCTCGGTGCTGCGGTAGCGGCACCGCAGGCAGACGTGCGGGTCGAGATAGAAGACGGCCTCCTCAGCGAGGTCCATGTAGCGCGCCACCAGTTGGCGCGGGAGATCCATCGCGGACAGCCGGCGCCAGATGGCCTGATGGAGCGCCAGCGCGTGCGGGTTGTGGACGAGCGCATCGAAGAGCAGCGCGACCGCTTCCGACGCGTGGCCGCGATCGCCCAGGTACCGCGCGAGCGCGAGGCGCGCGCGCCAGTCCTGCACGCTGGCGTCGATCAGGCGCCGGCAGAGGTCCGGGAACCGCTCGGGCGCGCCGAGCTGCGTGTACGCCGCGGCCAGCCGGTCGAAGACGAGATAGGCCCGGTCGGGTGACACGTGGATCAACTGTTCCCACAGCGCGATGGCGTCGGCCGTACGCCCCTCCTTGAGGCGCACGTCGCCCAGGCTCAGGTACGCGGGCAACGCGCCCGGATCCATCTCGATGGCCGCCTCGAACCGCCTCGCCGCCTCCACGCGGTCGCCTCGCGCGAGCGCTTCGCGGCCCAGCTCGTTCTCGATGAAACTGAGCGTCGCCTGACTGCGCGGTTTGTCTTCCGGCGAGGCGGACTCGCGGAGCCGCTCGCGGACCGCATGCGCCAGTTCCCACTGCTTCTGCTCGGCGTACAACTTCTCGAGATTGACGAGCGCGTACTGGTTCTGCGGATCGAGCCGCAGGACTTCGTTGAACGCCTCGACCGCGCGGTCCACGAAGCCGCCCCGCCGGTAGTCCAGTCCCAGGCAGAGCAGCACGTTCGCGTGCTCCAGCTTTCGCAGGTTCGGCCGCTGCAACAGCGCCTGGTGTTCCTGGATGGCGCGTCCGACCTGTCCCTTCTCGCGGTACAGGTTGCCCAGGATGAGACGCAGCTCGAGCGACTCCGGGTGAAGCGCGCCGGCGCGCGACAG
>JBOGJB010000431.1:0-3019 GCA_050745085.1 Vicinamibacterales bacterium | reverse complement strand
GAGATGGTACGTGAAGGTGAGCGAGGCGATCTTGAAGACTCCGGATCCCGCGATGAGGAGCATCATCAGCTTACCGCGGCGGCTGGTGTCCCCATCGTGGAGAACGAAGCCCGCCCGCACGGCGGCCAGCCGGCCGTCGCGCTCGATCCTCACGTCGTGGAGCGTTTCGCGGATCGGCCGGCCCGTCGCGAAGTAGTTCTGCTGCCGCTGGTAGAACTCGCCGAGCGTCCTCGTCATCACCGATCCATCGTCATTCGTCGACGTAGCGGTGAAGCCAGGCAGAAACAACTCCCGCCACTGGGGCAGGGTCTCGCGCGCGTATAGCCGGATGTAATCGTCCAGCACGCGCCGCAGTCCGGCTTCGGGGTCGCCGCCGGTCTGAACCGCGAGCATGGCGGCGACCAGCACTACGGCGCGCATGCTACGCGCTCCCTATCAGAATGCCCGTGAGGAAGACCAGGACCCCTCCCACCACCACCTGAAACGCGGCCGAGAGGAAGGGCGTGTCCATGTACTTGTAGCGGATGTACGAAATCGCCCAAAGTTCGATGGCAACGACCGTGACAGCCAGCGCCGTCGCGACACCGAAGTCCGAAATCAGATACGGCAGCGTGTGGCCGACGCCCCCCGCCGTCGTCATCGCGCCGCACACGACCCCGCGGAACCAGGGCCGTCCCCGCCCGGTCAGGGACCCGTCGTCGGACGCCGCCTCGGCGAAGCCCATCGAGATGCCCGCGCCGATCGACGCCGCCATCCCGACGAGAAACGCGTCCCAGCTGTCTCGCGTGGCGAACGCCGCAGCGAAGAGCGGCGCGAGCGTCGACACGGAGCCGTCCATCAGCCCAGCGAGCCCGGGCTGGACGACCTGCAGGAGGAACAACCGGCGCCCGACCTCTTCTTCCTGACCCTGCGCGCCCGGCGTGAGGTGCTCGCGGTGCAGCGACTCGGCCGCCGCCACGTGGCCGCGCTCCGCCTCGGCAAGATCCCCCAGCAGCTTCCGCACCGCCGCGTCGGTTACGCGCGCGGCGGCACGCTCGTAGAAGCGCCGCGTCTCCAGCTCCAGAATTGCCGCCTGCCGCCGGACGGCCGCCAGGCCCAGCGGCCGGACCAGCCAGACCGGCCGATGCGTGACGAACCCCTTGACGTCGCTGCGCCGGATGAGCGGGATGTGCTCGCCGAATCGCGAGCGGAAGAGCTCGATCAGGCTGGTACGATGGTCCGACTCCTCCTTCTGCATCTCCTCGAACACGCGGGCTGAGGCGGGAAAGTTCTCGCGGAGGCCGTCGGTAAAGTCGCCGTAAATCCGGCCGTGCTCCTCTTCGAGCGTGATGGCGAGCGCGAGGATCTCGCGCTCGGTCAGGTCCTCGAAACGTTTCGCCATGCCGTCCCCCGCGCCGTAGTCTATATCTTCGGTTCTGACGTCTAATAGCCCAGCGGCTGTCGCGAGTGCAGAGGAGTCACGCTCATGAGATTGGGACGAGCGATGGGAACAACGGCGGTGGTGACCGTGCTTGCCGGGATGGCGCTGTCGGCGGCCGAGTGGCCGCAGTGGCGCGGCCCGCGGCGCGATGGCGTCGCGGCCGAGACCGGACTGCTGAAGACCTGGCCGTCCGAGGGTCCGCCGCTCGCGTGGCGCGCGTCGGGGGCCGGCAACGGCTACTCGTCGTTCGCCGTCGCCGGCGGCCGGCTCTACACGCTGGGCGCGAAGGGACCGCAGGAGTTCGTGATCGCCTACGAGGTCGCGAGCGGCAAGTCGCTGTGGGAAGCGCCGATCGGTCCGCGGCTCGCGCAGGACCGTGGCGACGGCCCGCGCGGTACCCCGACCATCGACGGGAACCGGGTCTACGCAATCGGCGGCCGCGGCGATCTCGCATGCGTGGATCTGACGACGGGGAAGAAGATCTGGGGGGTCTCGTTTCCGGGCACATTCTCCGCGACGATTCCCAACTGGGGCTACGCCGAGTCGCCGCTCGTCGCGGGCGACCGCGTGATCGTCAACGCCGGCGGCGACGACGCGTCGATCGTCGCGTTCGAGAAAGTCACCGGCAAAGTGTTGTGGAAGAGCGGCAACGATCGCGCGGCCTACTCATCGGCCATGCTGCACGAAGCAGGCGGCGTCCGCCAGGCGATCTTCTTCACCGCGACGAACGCGCTCGGCGTCGACGTCGCGAACGGCCGCATCCTGTGGACCTACAACCGCGCGAACAACGACACCGCCAACGTCTCCACGCCGGTCGTCCGCGGCGATCGCGTCTTCATCTCGTCGGACTATGGCACCGGCGGCGGACTGTTGCAGCTTTCGCCGTCGGGCGGCGGGGCGAAGGAGCTGTACTTCACCGCCGACATGCGCACCCATCACAACACTGCGGTCCTCGTCGGCGATCACATGTATGGCTTCTCCAGCTCGATCCTCACGGCGATGAAGTTCGACGATGCGACGGTCGCGTGGAAGAACCGATCGGTGGGGAAGGGATCCCTCGTCGCCGCCGAAGGGCAGCTGTATCTCTTCGGCGAGAACGGCGTCGCCGGTCTGGCCGACGCGACGCCGCAGGCGTACCGCGAGCGCGGGCGCTTCCAGATCAAGTCCGGCAATCTTCCGACCTGGACGCACCCGGTTGTGTCGGATGGTCGTTTGTACTTGCGCGATCAGGATTCGATCTACGCGTACGACGTCAAGGCAAGGTAGAGATCATTGCTGAGTGTGGATCAGCGTGCGGGCCCGAGCCGGACGAGCAGGTCCTGTCCGGCGCCCCACAGATCCCGGTTGGCGGTCGTGAAGTAGAGCGCGCCGTCGGAACCCTGCGCGACCGCGGCGATCCGTCCGAAGCGTCCGTGCAGCAGCCGTTCCGCGCGCGAGACGGGGCGGCCGCCCGCGAACCGCACGCGCAGCAGGTCCTGCGCGCCGGGAGAGGCGACAAAGAGATCGCCATGCGGGGCGGCCCTGTCGGGCCCGCCCCGGAAAAACACTGCTCCGGCCAGCGGCGCGGCGTCCGGGAACAGCCATCCGTAGTCGGCGCCG
>JBOGJB010000430.1:0-5711 GCA_050745085.1 Vicinamibacterales bacterium | reverse complement strand
CCCTCGGATGCGAGCGTGTTCGCCCGGCTGTCCCAGGCGTATGCGTGGGCCGATCAGCCGGTGGCGGCGCTCTCGGCCATCGAGGGGGCGCTTGCGCTCGAGCCGGACGTTCCGGAGTACCTTCGTGCCAAGGCCACCCTCGCGAGCTGGGCGGGCAGGTACCACGCCGCAGGGGACGCGTACCGTCGCCTGGGCCGATCGCTCCCGGATGATCCGGACGTGGCGCTGGGCCTCGCGCGCGTCAGCGCCTGGGCCGGCGAGACCGACGAGGCCGTTGACGCCTACCGGCGGTACCTCGCCGTCCATCCGGAAGCTGGCACCGTCTGGCTCGAGCTGGCGCGAACCGAATCGTGGCGGGGCAACTACGCAGCGGCACTGGACGTTCTGGACGACTACCACGCTCGCTTCGGACCGTCTCGCGAATACACCCGAGAGCGGGCGGACGTCCTCGCTCGAGGTGGGCATCCCACGCAGGCGGTGCGTCTGTCGACGTCGCTGCTGCTGGACGAGCCGGATAGCCCTCGCGACAATCTCACGCGCGCGATCGCACTGGCGATGCGTCAGCAGGCGCGAGAAGCGCTCGAGTCGCTCAACTCCGTTCGCCGGTCGCACCCCGACCTGCCGGAGACGCGCGCCGCCGCGCGCGTCGTGCGAACGCTTCTCGCCTCCAGCGCGGAGCCGCGCGCGAGCCTCTACAACGACTCAGACAGTCTGCAAGTGCAGCGGCTGGCACCGCGGATCAATATCGCCCTGACAACCGGCACACAGTTCAGCGCGGGCTATGAGCGCGAGGAGCTCGAGGCGCGCGCCGGGAGCGGTCTCGAGCAGATCGGCGGCGGGCGCCAGGCGCGCCATGAGCATGTCTGGCTCGGCGCCGCCCAGCGGCTCCAGGCGGTCACGCTTCGGGGGCGGCTCGGGTATGGCAGCAGCGCCGAACGCGATCTGACGACCTACGCGGTCGGCGCAGAGATCCGGCCCATCGACACCGTCATGGTCTCGCTGGATCGCAGCACCGGATTCCTCGTCGTCTCGCCGCGGACGCTGGGGCTGGGCCTGACGAAGCGCCGTCATCAGATCCGGATCGAGTGGCAGCCGACGCTTCGGACGTACGTCGATCTGGACGGATCGCACGAGACGTTTTCGGATGGTAACGAGCGGTGGGAGTTTCGGCTTGCGCCGCGGCGCAGCGTCGCGCGCACGCAGAGGATCAATCTCGACCTCGGAATCTCCATGTATCGGCTGAGTGCCCTGCTCGATCTCGACAACGGGTACTACGACCCGCGCTCGTACGAGAGCTATTCGCTGACGGCCTTTCCGTACTGGAAGATCAGCGAAAACGTCGGCGTCGGAGCTGTGTTTGCCGTCGGGCCGCAGCGCGACGATCGATCTCCGTCGTTCCGCCTGGGCGCGAACGCCGCCGCGGAAGCCACGGTCGGCATCTATGAACCCTGGGTGCTGAAAATCAGCGGCAGCGCGACGTTCAACCAGCGTCTGGAGAGCGGCGCTTTCAAGGGGTACGGCGGCGCCGTGTCGTTGGCGCGGCGGTTCTAGGGCGGGGCACGTGACATACACACAGGAGATGCATTCATGCGGGCTCTGATCACCGGGGGGGCAGGGTTCATCGGCTCACATCTGGCTGAGGCGCTGCTCGCTCGCGGCCACCAGGTGCTCGTGTTGGACGATCTGTCGACGGGGCGGATCGCGAACATCCGCCACCTGATCGGGCGCACGGATTTTGACTACCTCATCGATACCGTGACCAACGAGGCGCTCGTCGGCTGGCTCGTCGACAAATCGGACGTCATCTTCCATCTGGCGGCGGCGGTGGGCGTGAAGCTGGTCGTGGATGCGCCGATCCACACGATCGAGACGAACGTCAACGGCACGGAGACGGTTCTCCGTCAGGCCAGCCGGCACGGCAAGCAGGTCCTGGTCGCGTCGACGTCCGAGGTGTACGGCAAGGGGATCGCGCTGCCGTTCCGCGAAGATGCAGACCTGGTTCTGGGTCCGCCGGTGAAGCATCGGTGGGGCTATGCCGCCAGCAAGCTGATAGACGAGTTCATGGCGATCGCCTATTGGAAGGAACGCGGACTACCGGTCGTCATCGTGAGGCTGTTCAACACCGTCGGGGCTCGACAGAGCAGTCGGTACGGCATGGTGATCCCGAACTTCGTGCGTCAGGCGCTGAGCGGTCAGCCGATCACCGTTCACGGCGACGGATCCCAGACGCGGTCTTTCACGTCGGTCAGCGACGTCGTCTGGGCGATGATGGCGCTCGTCGACGAGCCGCGGGCGATCGGCGAGGTCTTCAACATCGGCAACGGCGCGGAAACGACGATTCGAGATCTGGCAAATCGCGTGAAAGCGATGACCCGGAGCACCTCCGACATCTCGTTCGTTCCGTACCACGAAGCGTTCGATCAGAGCTTCGAAGACATGCCGCGCCGCGTCCCGGATATCAGCAAGATCAGCCGGATGACCGGGTTCAGGCCGGCCGTGCACCTCGACGAGATCCTCGCGAACGTGATCCAGCAGTGGCAGGACCCGGTGCCACGGCTTGCAGCAGCGAGCACTCCGCATTCACTTGCCGCTCTGGCCGATCTGTCGCGTGGCGTCGACTCGTGGGGTCGTCAGCAGGGGCGTCTCGTCGCTTCAACTCCCTGAGTCGCGGTCGACGCCGACCGCAGATACTCTCGAAGACCCGCTACTCGTCCCTGAGTATGCGCGCGGGATCCCTGGCGGCTGCGCGGCGCGCAGGCCACCACACGGCGAACAATCCCGCCGCGGCGTCCGCGGGCGGCACGCCCTCGCGGAGCCGGACGAGATATGGATAGGTCTCGGCCCGGAGCGGCGTGAGGATGTCGGTGTAGGGGTTGAGGTGCCAGAAGCCGGACGGCAGGACGCCGCCGATCGTGAACGTCTCCGCTTCCTCAGGTCGGTCGCTCACGTAGGCCTCGAAGCGCCGGCCGATGATCGCCGGTCGCCCCCGAAGCGCCGCTGCCACAGGCCGTGGCTGATGAGCGCGACCTGCGGGCCGCCCGTCCGGAACGCCTCGGTGTCGAACCCGGGGCCGATAGCGGGCTGGATGCCGAGCCCCCGCATGAATCCGGGCGTCACCCACGCGCCGGGAGCCGATTCGGCGTGCTCGCCCCCCATCAAATAGAACATGTCGAGGTCCCACGCGATCGGATGCTCGATCACGTCGTCCAGCGCGCGCCAGTTGAGCGTCTCCATGTCCTCGGGCGGCCTCTCGCCCGGCGGCGCGTAGCGGACGGAGTACAGCCGGCTCGCGGCCGGGTAGAGCAGACTCCGGATGAGGTACGCGTTGACGACGAGCAGCACCGCAGCGCAGAGCGCCATGGCGAGGCCGAGGGTGATGACGATCGCGGCGGTGAAGCCGCGTGCCTTCGCGAGCGTACGGACGGCGATGCGGATGTCGGTTGCGACGGTGTCTGACACACGTAACAGGACGGCCAGGTCTGACGAGTGTTAACGCGACGTCAGGGCTGTTTGCGGGCTTCCGGCAGACGGCGCCTTTGAAGGTTCGCTCGATAGTTCTGTTCGAGGAATTCGACTCCCTCGGCCGTGATGACCAGCCGCGACGAGTCGTCTCGCTGCAACAGCTTCTTCTGCCCGAGGTACCAGATCGTGAACTCGAGGTGCTCGCGGGGCCGGCCTATCAGGCTTTCGAGCTCAGTGGCGTAAATCCCCGCGTCCGCCGGCTCCAGGCGCCGTCGCGTGTAGAGCACTTCGAGCAGCGTGAGACGGACGAGATGCTCGGCCTCGAAGTCGTTTTCCGACTCGGCCCCACTCGAGACGAGGCGCCACCGGTCCTGCTTCCGCTGATGGTAGACGATGTCATACTGCGCCCGCCGTTCGGGATCGCTGAGAACGCCGTAGGCCTCGGCGATCTCTTCAAAACGGCTCCGGTTGCCGGTCTCAAGGTTGTCCGGGTGAAAACGCTGCGCGTGGAGACGATAGACCCGATGAATCGTCTCCGGCTCTGCGGTCGAGCTGACCTGGAGCACTTCGTAGTAGTCGACCGGCTTATCATCCGGCATGGCAGCAGCACCTCCAGAATCGACGAGCGTGGCCCGCAAAGAAGCTAACCCGTCTCCCTTCGCACGTCAAAGCCGCGCAGGGATCGCTCGCGTGACTCGCGCGATCGTGCTCATCGCGCTGGCCGCCGCCATCTCAGACCTGGCCGGCACGTCGGCGTCCCGCGGGACACCTGTTCCCCGGGCAGCGACCATACAGGAAGCCGACGAGGCGCAGCGGCTGGCGGCTCGCATCCGCGGCCGGCTGGCGGAGTCGCGTGCGCTCCTGGAGCGCTTCGGGTATTTCGAAGAAGACACGGAGATTCAGGTGGACCGCTCGGGGGTTGAGGAGAAGCGCGAGACGCGTGTATACGCGGTCACGCCCGCGCCGCCCGGCGGCGGGCCGGACAGCCGTCTCGTCTCGGTCGACGGCAGGGCGCCCACGTCGGACGAGCGCGAAGAAGACGACGAGCGCCGCGCCGACGAGCGGGACGACGCCCGCAGGGAATCGAAAGACGCCCGCGAGCGTCGTCGTGAGGCGATCGAAGATCTCCGCCGCGGTCTGGTCGTCCGCATCGACGGGCGCGCCGCGATCGACGGGCACCAGACGACGATCGTCGTCTTCGAGCCGCGGCCGGGCGCGCGGCTGCGGAGCCGGGCCGGGCTCTTCATCCGCGCGATGCGCGGCCGGCTCTGGGCCACCTCCGCCGGAGACATCGTCCGGCTCGAAGCGGAGCTGGTCGACGATGTCTCGGTCGGGTGGGGCCTGATCGCGCGCATCTGGAAAGGAGGCTGGCTGCGCGCGCGCCAGCAGCAGCAAGGCAGCGCGTGGCTCCCGTTCGAGATGACCGCCGAGGCGCAGGGACGCACGCTGCTGTTCCGCACGTTCCGTACGCGCTACGCGGTGCGCTGGTGGGGCTATAAGCTGGGGGGCTCGTCCTGAGTAGTGCCGACTCAGTCGATCGGGTCCCGAAACAGGAGTTGACGCTACTTGATCTTCTGTCCTTTCATCAGCGCGTCCACCCGCTGTTCGAGCGCCGGATCCTTGCCCTGGAGCGCGACCATCTGATCGAAGTGTTCCTTGATCTTCCGCACGCGCTCGTCGTCTTCGGTCCCGCATGGACAGCCCTTTTTGATCAGGCCGAAGTACGACCAGGCCGCGCCCCAGTGCGGCAGCCACCACTTCGGCGAACCCGCGGCGGCCTTCTCGAACCACCCGACGGCTTCGGCGAAGTTCTGTTTGTCTTTGAGCACGAGCCCGAGCACGCCGAATCCGAGCGGGTTTCGATAGTCGGCCGTCCGGACGGCTTTGCTCAGCACGTCGCCCGCTCTGTCGCCTTGCTTCGCGTCATAGAGGGCGACGCCAAGGTCGGTCAGAACGTCGGCGTTGTCGGGGCTCAGCTCCGCGGCCTTCTCGAGACTCGCCAGCGCGGCCGCTGGATCCTTCTTGAGATCGCGAAGAAGCCTTCCGCGCGCATGGTGCGCGTCTGCGAGCTTTGGATCGAGCTCCGCCGCGCGGCCGTACGCCTGGAGCGCGCGCTCCGGATCCTTCGCCTTCTCGTAGGCGACGCCCAGCAGGTACTGCACGCGACCCGAGTCGGGTAATCGCTCCGCGGCCTTTTCGAGCGGCTCGCGAGCCCCCGCGAGATCTCCCTGGCTCACGAGGATCTCTCC
>JBOGJB010000429.1:0-3034 GCA_050745085.1 Vicinamibacterales bacterium | reverse complement strand
CGTCCCGGGCGCGCTCGCGCGCGACGAGCACGTTGCCGAGCGCGCGACGGGCCTCGACGGCGGCCTCGGCTGGATCGAGGCCGCGCCGCTCGAGGTCCTGCTGCTTCAACTGGCGATGATGATCTAGTTCTTCGGCGAGGTCGGCCTCGAAACGACGCTGGCGGATGGCGAACCACGCGCGGCGCAGAAGCTCTCGCATGGTCGATGTCACCCCTCGCACAGCTTCAACCCGGCCTCAACCAACGGACCGAGGTCCTTCCGTACTCGCGAGAGCGGCGCCCAGCGCCGTTCCTGGCCCTCGGCTTCTATCTGCCTCAGCTCGGCCTCGGAAAGGCCGTGGCTCGCACGGAGACGCTGTTTGCAGGAATCTGTCTCGCACCCGGCCGCCGCCGCAAAGATCTGCATCCGGTGATGCTGTGTCAGTCGCCGAACTCGGACCTGGTAGCCGTGCGTTGCTGCGCCTCGGGAATGTCGGGTATCGGCTCCTGGACGCGCGGCGATGCGTTCCCGCCGCAAGCGGTGAGGAGCGTGAGGAGCATGAGGCCGGCTGCGAGACGTGCCACCTGACTACTCGTACCTCAACGCGGTGACGGGATCGAGCCGCGTCGCGCGGCGCGCGGGCCAGAAACAGGCCGCGAGCGCGACCGCGATGAGCACTACGCCGATGGAAACCAGCGTCGGCGGATCGGCGGCGCTCGTCTGCAGCAAGAAGCTTCGCAGGAGCTTGCCGATGACGAGCGCGCCGCCAAAGCCAACGACCAGACCCGCTCCCAGCGGCAGGAAGGCCCGCCGGAGGAACAGCCAGACGACATCCGACCTCTGGGCGCCGAGCGCCATGCGCACGCCGATCTCCTGCGTGCGTTGCTTCACCGAATACGCCGTTACCGCGTAGAGCCCGACAGCCGACACCCCGAGGGCAATGCCGGCGAAGATCGCGAACATCAGGCCGAACACGCGATGCGCCCAGCGCGACTGCCCAATGAGCACGTCCAGCGGGAGGATGCCGGAGACGGCGAGCTCGGGATCCAGCGCACGAACTTCCTCCCGAACCAGGCCGGCGAGCCCTTCAGGCGCCGGGCCACGCACGAGCAGCGTCGCGAAGGGTCGTGGCTCTGCGCGCATCGGGACGTAGGCGACCGGGTCGAGCTCCTGCAGATCGGTCGGCTGCTGCTGCCGGATCGATGGAGAGACGCCGACAATCGTGAGCCAGGGGGGCCGGCCGGACGCGTTCGGGTCCGAGAGTTGAATTCGGCGCCCGAGCGGTTCCTCGGTTGGAAAATGCAGCGCTACGAACCGCTCGTTGACGATGGCAGCGTGATTCCCCTGGGTGCCGTCGACCGCCGTGAAGGAGCGACCACGCATCACCTGCACCCCCAGCGTCTCGAAATACCTGGGCCCGATCGTAACGAATGACACCTTCGGCGCGGTGCCATCCCTCGCCGGAGGACGCCCGTCAATCGCAAGCTCTCGAACGCGTGTCGCGGCGAAGGGAACGCTGCTCGTGAGCGTCGCCGACGAGATCGCGCCGATCCCGTCCAGCCGTTGCATCAGACGATCGTAGAAGACGAGCCACTGCTCGCGGGGATATCTCTGGGCCGGCAGCGTCAGCCCCATCCCGACCACCTGCGAGCCGTCCACGACGCGGTCCGCGCGATGCAGCGCGAGAAAGCTCCGCATCATCAGGCCGGCGCCGGCCAGCAGGACGAGCGTGAAGGCAAGCTCGGCACCGAGCAGGACGCTCGTCCAGCGGCGGGATCTTATCCCGCCGGCGCCCGTCCGGCCCGCTTCCTTCAAGACCTCGCTCACGCCGGTCTTCGAGAGGTGAAGCGCCGGGACCAGTCCGAAGATCAGCCCGGTGCCCAGACAGGCGGCTGCCAGAAACCCGAACACGCGCCCGTCCATCGTCCATCGGATGAAGTACGGGAAATTGATCCCTTCGACGTGCATCGTGAACAAGCGGAACCCGGCGACCGAGAGGCCGAAGCCGAGCACCCCGGCGACGACGAGCAGCACGGCGCTTTCGACGAGCAGCTGTCTGATGATCCTCCATCGCGTCGCGCCGAGCGACGCGCGCAGCGCCATTTCGCGTGACCGATGTGCCGCGCGCGCAAGCAGGAGGTTCGCGATGTTGGCGCAGGCAATCAGAAGCACGAAGCCGACCGCGCCGAGAAGCGCGAGAAAGATGGGGCGTGCGGCGCTGGAGTCGAGGAACGGCGTCACCGCCGCGCGAATGTCCTTGTTCGTGTCAGGGTATGTTCGGGCGAGACGGGCGGCGATCGTGTCTAGCTCCGATTGCGCCTCGGCCATCCCGATGCGCTCGGCGAGCCGTCCAAATACGTTGAGGCTGCGGGAATCGCGTCTCTGGTCGCCCACGCCCGGCAGCAGCGCCAGCGGCTGCCATGTATCCGAGACCACCGGGAACCTGAAGCCTTCCGGCATGACGCCGATGACGACCGTCGGGACGCCGTTGACGCGAATCGTTCGGCCGACCACGCCGGCGTCGTTGCCGTAGCGTCCGTTCCAGACGCGGTACCCCAGAATGACGACGGGCGGCGCGCCCGGACGGTCGTCCACAGGCAGGAAGTCCCGCCCCAGAATCGGACGCTCCCCGATCAGGCGAAAAGCGTTGGCGGAGAGATACGAACCGGCGACGCGATCGGGCGCCGCCGTCTCGTCGGCGACGATCAGCTGCGTGTCGCTGTAGGCGGCGACTCCCTCGAGGCTCGTCGTCGCCGCCGCCCGCCAGTCCTCGAAGTCCGGGAAGGAGACTCTCAGCTGGCGCCCCGCAGAGTCGCGCCCGCCCAGTCGGACGATGCGATCCGGGTTCTCGACCGGCAGCCCGCGCGCGAGCGCGTTTACCACCGTGAACACGGTGCCGTTGATCCCGATCCCGAGCGCCAGCGTGGTGACGGCAACGAGCGCGAACCCGCGGTCCTTCGAGAGCAGGCGGGCGGCAAAGCGCAGGTCCTGTCCGACGTCCTGCAGCCCGGGCCAGATCCAGACGTCGCGGGCGCGTTCCCGCGCCGCCAGCACG
>JBOGJB010000428.1:0-8707 GCA_050745085.1 Vicinamibacterales bacterium | reverse complement strand
GATGAGCAGCTGCTGATTGCGCGCGTGGCGCGCGGCCGAGCCTTCGGCCGGGCTCGACGACCGCGGCCGCGCCAGCAGCGCCAGGCGCGCGCGCCCGGACACCAGCGCCTCAAGGTGCGGCCGGACGAACTCCCAGGCCCCCATGTTCTCCGGCTCCTCCTGGACCCACACGACCTCGGTCAGCGCCGGATAGCTCTCGATGACCGCCTGCAGGTCGTCCACGGGCAATGGATAGAGCTGCTCGACCCGGACGACTGCGGCATGCGTTGCCGTGGCGCGAGCTTCGCTCGTCAACAGATCGACGGCGACCTTCCCGCTGCACAGGATCAGGCGTTTCACCTCGTTCTTCGCCGCGCTTTCATCGTCCAGCACAGGACGCCATCGCCCCTCGGCCAGCTCGCGCGGGGCGGAAGCGACGAGCGGGTGCCGGAGCAGGCTCTTCGGCGTCAGGACGATGAGCGGGAGCGGATCCTCGACGAGCAGCGCCGCCTGGCGTCGGAGCAGGTGGAAGTACTGCGCCGCCGTCGTGCAGTTCGCGACGCGCATGTTGACGTCGGCGGCGAGCTGCAGGAACCGCTCCGGGCGCGCGCTCGCGTGATCGGGCCCTTGTCCCTCGTGCCCGTGCGGGAGGAGCAGGACGACCGACGGCTCCTGCCCCCACTTCGCGCGCGCCGAGACGAGGAACTCGTCCACGACGACCTGCGCCCCGTTGATGAAGTCACCGTACTGCGCTTCCCAGATGACGAGCCGCGACGGCGCCTGGAGGCTGTAGCCGTACTCGAAGCCGAGCGCGGCGTTCTCCGACAGCGGGCTGTTGTGGATCTCGAAGGCCGCCTTCGCCTGCGGGATCACCTGCAGCGGCGTGAACTCCGCCCCTGTCTTCACGTCGTGAAAGATCGCGTGGCGGTGGCTGAACGTTCCGCGCGCCACGTCTTGACCCGTGACGCGGACCGCGACGCCGTCCTCGAGCAGCGACGCCAGCGCCAGCTCCTCGGCGGTGGACCACTCCACCGTCTTCGCGTCCGGATCGTCGAGCACCTGCCGGCGGCGCTCGCGAGACTTCCCGAGCTTGCGATGGCCGCTGAAGCCGGTCGGAAGCGTGAGGAGCGACGCGTTCAGCGCCCGCAGCCGGTCGAGCGGCACGCCCGTGCGCGCGCGACGCGCCGTGCCGGCGGGCGCAATCTCCGGCTGCGGCTCGGCGAGCGCGTCTTCGGGCCGGAGCGCGTCGAGCGTGCACTGGAACGCGTCCATGCGCTGGCGCGCCATCGTGTCCGGCTCGCCGTCCTGGACGACGTTCCGCTCGACGAGCGTCCTCGCCCAGATCTCGCGTACGGTCGGGTGCGACGCGATCCTCTGGTACATGACCGGCTGTGTAAAGGCTGGCTCGTCCCCCTCGTTGTGGCCATGGCGGCGATACCCGACGAGGTCGATGATGACGTCGCGATGAAAGCGCGCGCGATACGCGAACGCCAGACGCGCCGCATCCACGCAGGCCTCAGGGTCGTCGGCGTTCACATGGACGATCGGGATCTTGAAGCCGCGCGCGAGGCCGCTCGCATACGACGTGCTGTAGGCTTCTTCGGGAAGCGTCGTGAACCCGAGCTGGTTGTTCGCGATGATGTGAATCGTCCCGCCCGTCTGATACCCGGGCAGCCGGTGCAGGTTGAGCGTCTCGGCGACGACCCCCTGCCCCGGAAACGCCGCGTCGCCGTGAATCAGGAGCGGCAGCGCGACCGTCGAGTCGAACTTCGGCTCGCCCGGCCGATCCGTCCGGGTCCCGGCGGCGCGAACCATGCCGACGACGATCGGATCGATCGCCTCGAGATGGCTCGGGTTCGGCGGCATCGAGACGACGAGGCCGACCTGCTGGCCGCCGGAAAGCGCCCGCGACGCCCCCGCGTGATACTTCACGTCGCCGCTCCACGCCATGTCCTCGCGGAAGCTGCGCGACTGCAGCGGATCCTTGAACTCCGCGAGAATCTGCTCGTACGGCTTCCCCAGGACGTGCGCCATCACGTTCAGCCGCCCGCGGTGCGCCATCCCCATGATGACGTTGCCGATACCGGCCTCGGCCGCCTCGGTGATCACCTCGTCGAGCACCGGCACGAGCATGTCGAGCCCCTCGATCGAGAAGCGCGCCTTGCCCGGGAAACTGCGGTGCAGGAAGCGCTCGAAGACCTCTACTTCGGTGAGACGATCGAGCAGCGCGCGCGGGTCGATTGGATCGGTCGGGGCGCGGAAGCGGCCGCGCTCGACCGCCTCGCGCAGCCACTCGCGCTCCTCGGGCACGAAGATGTGGGCGAAGTCGTAGCCGGTCGTCGAACAGTAGACGCGGCGCAGGGTGGCGATCGCCTCCGACGCGTTGGCGGCGTCGGACGCCACCGGTCCACCGATGATCGACGCCGGCAGCCGGCGGAGGTCCTCGTCGGTGACGTTGTGGGTGCGCTCGAGGAGCAGCGGATCGCCCGGCGGTGGCGCGCCCAGCGGATCGATCTGCGCGGCGAGATGGCCGTAGCGGCGGATCGACTCGGCGAGGGCGACCGCGCCGACAATCGTGTCGGTCCGCTCCGCGCGGCGCTCATCCGCAAGCCGAGCGGCCTGGGCGGGTTCCTCGGACGGAGGGGACCAGCGCTCGAAGTACCGGCGGGTGGCCTCGTCCACCGATCCGGGGTCGCGGGTATACCGCTCGAAGAGCTCCAGCACGTACCCACGGTTGATCCCGGAGAAGTCCTGCCACCCCGCCATAACGCTCTAATGCTATCGCAGGAGGCCAGACGCTAGTGCTTGGTTCTTAGTGCTTCGTTCTTAGTGTGTCTGCACTCGCCATTTTCTTCGCTGTCCATTGTTCGCTGGGATGCGCTCGCTTGTGTCTGCGTCGACTATGCGACGTCACTAACGCTCAGCAGTAAGACTCGGTCGAGCGAAGTCAGGTAACGCTCCACAGCGAAGAGAGTCGCGAGCGAAGTCACACTAAGCACGAAGAACTAAGCACTAGGAACTGGATCGCGTGTGCTCATTCATGCCCAGCGCCGCCGCCGGATTGACGCGCACGGCGCGCCGCTCGCCCGCACGTTCTGCGCGTACATCGGGTGTGCGCGGTACCGGAGATCTCGGAGGAGGCGGAGGACCTCCGTTGCCAGGCAGCCCCGCCTTGACCCCGGCTTTCCGGCCTCCTAGACTCGGCCTCATGAAGCACTTCCGAGTTCGAGCCGTTCTCGCACTTGTCGTAGCCATCGCCGTGGCCGGCGTCGCCGCCCAGTCGAAGCCGCCGGTCACCCGCAAGGACGCCGTCGTCGATCGCCTCCACGGCGTTGATGTGCCCGACCCGTATCGCTGGCTGGAGGATCAGCAGGCGCCCGAGACGCGCGCCTGGATCGACGCGCAGAACGCGTACACCGAGACGGTCGTCGGCCGGATCGCTGGCAAGGCCCAGATCGAGCGCCGCCTGACGGAGCTGATGAAGATCGACACCATCGGCGCGCCGGTCGTCCGCGGCGGCCGGTATTTCTACACGAAGCGGCGGGCCGACCAGAATCTGCCGGTGCTCTACGTGCGGCGGACCCGCGACGCGCAGGAGGAAGTGCTCGTCGATCCCCATACGATGAGCGCGGACCACTCGACGTCGGTCACGATGATGGATACTTCACCCGACGGCACGGTGCTCGTGTATGGCGTCCGCGCCGGCGGGGAAGACGAATTGACCGTCCGGCTCATGGACGTGGACGCGAAGAAGAACCTGCCCGGCACGCTGTCGCGCGCGCGGTACTCGGGCATGTCGATTACGAAGGACAAGAAGGGTCTGTACTACTCGAAGCAAACACCGGAAGGGCCCCGCGTCTTCATGCACAGAATCGGAACCGATCCCTCGACCGACCGGAAGATCTTCGGCGACGGCTTCGGTCCGGAGAAGATCATCGCAGCGACGCTGTCCGACGACGGGCGGTATCTCGACGTGACGGTGTCGCACGGCGCCGCGGCGACGAAGCAGGAGGTTTACGTCGCGGACCTCGACAAGGACGCCGTTCTGACGCCGATCGTCACCGACATCGACGCGACGTTCGCGCGCACGATCGCCGGCCGCACGCTGTACCTCCGCACGAACTGGAACGCGCCCCGGTACCGCGTCATGGCGGTCGACCTCGATCGTCCCGCGCGGCCGTACTGGCGTGAGGTGATCCCCCAGTCGACCGAGGTGATGATTAGCCTCAGCGCGGTCGGCGGGCGCCTCTTCGCCCGGTATCTCGAGAACGTGCGGAGCCGCATCCGCATGTTCGGGTTCGACGGCGCCCCGGCCGGAGACATGAAGGCGCCCGGCGTCGGCGTCACGAGCAACGTCTTCGGCGAGTGGGAGCGCGACGAAGGCTTCTTTACCTACAGCTCCATCTCGACACCGACGACGATCTATCGCTACTCCGTGTCGAGCGGCCAGCGCGAGGTGTGGGCCCGGCTGCAGGTGCCGATCGCCGGCGACGCGATCGACGTCAAACAGGTCTGGTTTGCCTCGAAGGACGGCACGAAGATCCCGATGTTCGTCGCGCATCGCACGGCACTGAAGCTCGATGGGTCGAACCCGGCGCTGCTGACCGGCTATGGCGGCTTCAACGCGAGCCAGATGCCCGGCTTCTCGTCTCGCGCGGCGTTCTGGATTGAAAACGGCGGCGTCTACGCGCTCCCGAACCTGCGCGGCGGCGGCGAGTTCGGCGAGGAGTGGCACAAGGCCGGGATGCTGGAGAAGAAGCAGAACGTGTTCGACGATTTCATCGCCGCGGCCGAGTGGCTCGTGAAGAACGGCTAGACGTCCGCTTCTAGGCTCGCGATCTCCGGCGGTTCAAACGGCGGACTGCTCGTCGGCGCCTTCCTGACGCAGCGCCCCGAGCTCGTCCGCGCGGTCGTGTGCACGTACCCCCTCCTGGACATGGTCCGGTATCACAAGTTCCTCGTCGCCGGGTACTGGGTGCCGGAGTACGGATCGGCGGACGACCCGGCGCAGTACAAATACCTCGCGGCGTACTCGCCCTATCACCGCGTGAAGAAGGGCATGAAGTATCCAGGCGTCCTGTTCATCACCGGTGACGGCGACACGCGGGTCGCTCCGCTGCACGCGCGCAAGATGGCGGCGCTCCTGCAGGATCAAACCGGGTCCGATCCGGCCGAGCGGCCCGTACTCCTCAAGTACGACACGAAGGCCGGCCACTCGGGCGGTCTGCCGCTTGCCAAGCAGATTGAGAACCTGACCGACGAGATGCGGTTTCTGTTCTGGCAGCTGGGAGTCACGGAGAAACGCGGGACCGCTCAGGTCCGATAACGAGAGCATCACGGATCATTGCCGGCGGTTGAACGTCTCGGACTGGCCCCGCGCGATGCTCAGCGACTCCCAATCCGCCGACCGGAGGTGCTTGGCGAGGAAGACGATCTGCCCGGCGTGATACGCGGTGTGTTGCAGCGAGCGGTTGGTGGCTTTGACGACCGAATGCGGCTCGGAGCGGATGTGGACGGTCTTCAGCAGGTCGTCCGGCTTCAGCGCGCCCAGACTGTCGAAGAGCACGTGCCAGCCGGTTTCCCAGATCTCTGTGACGTCGGCGCGCGACGCGGCGGGCTCGAACTCCGTGTCCCGCCATCGGTCCGGCTTCTCCCCGTCCGAGGTCAGGAACTCGGTCCAGCGCGACCGCAGGTTCCCGCCGACGTGCCGCATGATGACCGCCACGCTGTTCGACTCGCCGTCGATTGTCTCGAACAGCTCGTCGTCGCTCAGCCGCGCGATGGCCTTCTCCGCCAGGGCTTTCAGAAACCTGAACTGGGCAACGACGTCCTCTAGATAGGTCGCGCCGACTTTCACGGAACACTACTCCTTGTCCGGCGCCAGCTCCGGAATCTGCGGCTCCGGCGGCACCACCCGCGTGAACTGTCCCCGCTGCAGCAGCTCGCGCCCCTTGCCGCCGCGCGACGTCACGGTGTACTTCGCCGTGCTGATCGTCTGCTCCGCGCCGCGGGTCGTCTCCACGCGCATCAGGTCGCGGTCGTCGGTCGACGCGATGAAGCCGAGGACGCGGTCCCCGCCTTTCGCGAGCTTGATGAGCAGGACGCCCTTGCCCGGCCCGGACAGGAAGTTGACCTCCTCCGCCTTGCACAGCATCGCGCGCGCCTGCTGTGTGGCCGCGATGATCGTCTCACCGCCGGCGAGGATCGAGACACCCACGATCGTGGCGTCCTTTGACGGTCTTGCGAACTTGCGCCCCGCGCGGGTGCTCGGCTCGACAAGCGGCTCGAGCGAGAACCGCAGGCTGTAGCCGTCGCTCGAGACCGCCAGCGCATGCGTGCGCGGGACGTCCCCCTCTTTCTTCACGGCGATCCCCGACGTCGCCCTCGGATCGAGGCTCACCGCCGCGACGACACGCTCGCCATCCTTGAACTTGAACAGCCGTTGGATCGGCTCGCCGTAGCCGGTCGAAGCCGGAACGTCGATCAACCGGCACGTGTAGGCCACGCCGAAGTTGGTGAAGAACGCGACGGTCGCTCGCGTGCTGCCCGCGACGACGGCAAGCACCGAATCCCCCTCGCGGAGCCTCGTCGTGGAGAGGTCGCGCACCTCCTTCTGTCGCTTCACCCAGCCGTCGCGGGACACGATCGCGACGTTGTCTTCCTCGACGATGAAGTCCTGCTCGGTGAATTCGACCTCCTCCTCGGCCTCGATCTTCGTGCGGCGCGGGTCGATCCTCGCGGTACCGTGGGTCTTCTGGACCTCCTCGATCTCCTGGCGGACGATCGTCCAGCGGCTGTCTTCATCCTTCAGGAGCGCGTTGATCTGCCGGGACCGCTTGCGCTTCTCCTCCAGTTCCTTCTGGATGATCAGGATCTCGAGCCTCGCCAGTCGGTAGATTTTCAGTTCGAGGATCGCGTCGGTCTGCTCGGCGTCGAGGCTGAAACGTTTGATGATTTTCTCGGCCGCGTCAGCCTTGCCTTCGGACTTTCGGACGATTCGCAGGATCTCGTCCAGCGCGTCGAAGACGGTCTCGAACCCCTCGAGGATGTGGATCCGCTTCTTCAGCGCCGCCAGCTCGTGCTCCAGCCGCCTGGTGACGACGTCGAGGCGGAAGTGCAGGAAGTGCCAGAGGATCTCCTTCAGCGCCAGGCGTTCCGGCCGGCCGACCTCGGGATTCTCGGTGGGCACGAGACACGTCAGGTTCACCGGCACGGTCGTCTGCAGCGGCGTGTGCTTGTAGAGGTACGCCATGACCATCTTTTCGTCGGCGTCTCCCTTGAGCGTGAGCGCGATCCGGACGTCGTCGGTCGAGAGGTCCTTGACGTCCACGACCTGCGGCAGCTTGCGCGAGAGCACGATCTCGCCGATCCGCTCGACGAGCTGCGCTTTGTTGACCGTGTACGGGATGCTCTCGATGTGGATCGTCTTCGTCGTACGCGTATCGGGGCCGATGTCCCACGTGCCGCGAAGGCGGACCGTGCCCGAGCCGGTCTTGTAGATCTGACGGAGCTCCTCCTGGGAGTTGAGGATCTGGCCGCCGGTCGGAAAATCCGGTCCTTTGATGTAGCGACAGAGCTGCGCGTTCCCGATCTCGTCGTTCTCGAGCAGCTTGACGAGCGCCGTGCAGACCTCGCCGAGGTTGTGCGGCGGGATGCTCGTCGCCATGCCGACGGCGATCCCGGTTGCGCCGTTGACCAGCAGGCTCGGAATGCGGGCGGGTAGCACGACCGGCTCGGTCTTCGTGCCGTCGTAGTTCGGCCGGAAGTGGACCGTCTCCTGGTCGATCTCCGAGAGCAGCTCGTCGCTCACGCGGGCGAGGCGGCACTCGGTGTAGCGCATCGCGGCGGCGCTGTCGCCGTCGAGCGATCCGAAGTTCCCGGCGCCGTCGATGAGCGGGTACCGCATCGAGAACGACTGCGCGAGGCGCACGAGCGTGTCGTAAATGGCGGTGTCGCCGTGCGGATGATAGCTGCCCATGACGTCGCCGACGACCTTCGCGCACTTCCGGTGCTTGGCGTCGGCCGTCAGGTTCTGCTGCCACATGGTGTAGAGGATGCGGCGCTGCACCGGCTTGAGGCCGTCGCGTACGTCCGGCAGCGCGCGCGACGTGATGACCGAGAGCGCATAGTTGAGGTAGCGCGACTGCGCCGCTTCGTGGAGCGGGACAACGTCGTCGCCGCCGCCGCCGGGGCGATCCAGCACGCCGGCGCCGCTCCCGTCCATGTGATCGAAGAGTGAAGGACTTTTCCCGCGACGTTTCGCCACCCGGTGCCTCCGGCCGACAGGATAACATCGCCGCGCTATACTCCGGAGGTGATCAGCTACGCAGATTTCGACAAGGTGGACGTCCGCGTCGGCCGCATCGTGCAAGTGGACGATTTTCCCGAAGCACGCAAGCCGGCCTACAAGCTGCTCGTCGACTTCGGCGCGCCGATGGGCGTGAAGAAGTCCTCCGCGCAGGCGACGGCGCTCTACGCGAAAGAGGCCCTGCTCGGACGCCTGGTCCTCGCCGTCGTCAACTTTCCGACCAAGCAGATCGGGCCGTTCATGTCCGAGGTGCTCACGCTCGGCGTGCCGGACGGCAACGGGCACGTCGTGCTGGTTGTCCCCGACCGGGACGTGCCGCTAGGGGGTAGACTCTTCTAGTCCTTGGTCCTTGGTCCTTGGTCCTTGGTCCTTGGTCCTTGGTCCTTGGTCCTTGGTCCTTGGTCCTTGGTCCTTGGTCCT
>JBOGJB010000427.1:0-3999 GCA_050745085.1 Vicinamibacterales bacterium | reverse complement strand
TCCGGAGCAGCGCCATCCGCGCCTGGATGCGGCGCGTCTGTTCGGGGCTTTCATCCATCAGCAGCTCGAAGCAGCGCGTCGCGTTCTCGTGATTCACGGCACTGGCCGTCGTCGCTTCGAGAAACGCCGCCCGCGCTTCGACGGTGAAGACTTTGGTTTTGAGCAGACCGGTCTGGGGGTCCTTGATCGGCGCGGCGGCAATCAGCTTCTTGCGCGACTGGAGCACCCGGATCGAGTAGTCGGCCTCCATCGACCCGGAGCGCTCTTCGACGATGACGAGCTTGCGATCGAGAAAGCCGGGCTCCAGGTAATAGAGGCTTTGCGGCGTGAGCCGGGTCAGGAGCACCACGTCGTCGGGTGGTGTGAGCCGCTCGAGGACTTCGGTCAGCCCGCTCTTCCCGGCGCCGCTCTGTGACAGCACGATCGCTGAGAGCGGATCGGCGAGCTTGCGCGAGATGGCGACCAGATAGAGCAGCCGCGTGTTGGTCGCTTCGCCGACAAACCCGAGCGCATCGATGTCGCGCGCCACCTGGTCGAGGAGATCCGGCCGCCGCAACAACGCGAGCGCCTCGGCCCGCTCGGCGTCCGTCATCGCCGGCGGCGTACCGGCCACTACCGACGCGGCCGCCTCTGCGTCCGGGATCTGTTCGGCCTCGACGAGCAGCGCCAGAAGATCGCGCTCGACGCCGTCCGCGTCGACGCCGAGCATCTTCGCTCCGCGACGCGCAAACTCCGTGCGGCTGCGCGACGCGTAGAGATCCAGCGTGTCGACGTGACACGCGCCACCGCGCGTCGCCTTCACGGTCGCGCGCAGACGCCCGAGGAGCGGCGGATAGACGCGCGCCCGATACGTGATGTCCTCACGCGCCAGGATCAGCGCATCGCCCTCGCGCGTCAGGGCCGGTGTCATCGACGCCGGCGCCGTCGGCACGATCGTGGCGCGGGTCGGCTGGGCCTCGTCGACGAGTTGGCGAAAGATCGCCGGCGCGTTGCCGTTCGTCGACACGAGGAGCTCGTTCGCGTCTTTGACGTCAGCGGGCCACGCGGCGATGCGGATCGCGATCCCCGCCGCCGTGAGTCGTTCGGTGAGCGCGGTCGTCGCCGTGCGCCCCGCGTCATCATTATCGAGCGCGAGGATCACGGTACGCACGTGCTCACGCGTGAGCAGATCCAGATGATCGGCGTTGCAGCCCTGCGTCCCATAGATCGGGATGGCCGTCGCAATCCCGGCCTGCTGAAACGAGAGCGCATCGAGGATCGCTTCGGTGAGGATGACCGTGTCGCTCGATCGCGCGGCCTGGAAGTTGAGCACGCCGCGCAGCGGCCCCGGCAGGTAGCAATGCCGCGCCGTCCGCACGCCGCGCCCGTAGAGCGTCGTCCAGGCGCCGGTGCGCGGATCGGGAATCGGGACGACGATGCAGCCGCCGAGGAGCTCGCGCCCCTCCGCCGTGATCACGCCGAGGGCGCGCAGTTGGTCGCGCACGTCGCCGGCGCGCGGCAGCCGTTTCAGCAGCGACCCGTCGGCGTATCCAATCTGAAAGGTCTTCAGGAGATCGGCGTTGGTGAGGCCGCGGCGCGCCAGATAGGTCTGCGCACCGGCGTGTGTACAGAAGGTCCGGTGATAGTGCGCGACTACCCGATCCAGCAGCGAGGGGACCGAAGGCGTCTCCGTCTTCACGAGTGTTCGAGGTCTGCCAGCGCGACGCCCGCCCGGCGCGCCAGCCGCCGCACCGCCTCCGGAAACGACACGTGTTCGCTGCGCTCGACGAAGCGGATCACGTCGCCGCCGGCGCCGCAGCCGAAGCAGTGAAAGAGCCCCGCCTCGCGGCTCACCGCAAACGACGCGGTCTGCTCGCAGTGAAAGGGGCACAGCCCGAAATAGGTGCGGCCCCGCCGGCGGAGCACGATGCCCTGCTCCCGCACGACCTCGCACAGGTCGTTGGCCGCCTTGATGCGCCTGAGGTCGTCCCGGGGAATCCGCATCGCTGCTCCTGGCCGCCGGCCGATCCGCGCGGCCCCCTTGTCAAGCCGAAAATGCGATGCTAAGTTTACGTGTGATGCACGTATACCTGTCAAGCCCCTTTTATACTCCCGGCCAGGAGCGAGCCGTGCCGGGGACCCGCAAACAGTACGTCGTGCCCGTGGACGAGAAAGCGATCGGCGCGCGCATCCGCGACCTGCGGAAGCGCCAGGGCATGTCGCAAGCGGAGCTCGCCGCCGAACTCGGCATCAAGCAGTCCGCCGTCTCCGATTACGAGACCGGGCAGGTCCGCATCCATGCCGGCCTGCTGGCCGCCCTCGCCCACGCGCTCCAGGCGTCGGCCGACGAGCTCCTCGGCCTCACGCCGACGCGCGGCACGCGCCCGACGCCCGATCGCCGCTTCCTCCGGCGCATCGAGCGGCTGCATCAGCTCTCGCGGCGCGACCAGCAGGTCCTGCTCGGAACGATCGACGCCTTCCTCGCCAAAGTCTCCTGAGCGAGAGTCGCTTGCGCTGCGGATCACCGGTTCCTGCACAGGAACCGGCGTCAATTTGGCGGCGAGATTTCTTCGAGATTCTCCGGTTCCTGTGGAGGAACCGCGGTTCCCCTGCAGCAACCCTCCCAGGGGTGACGTGTCACCTGTGATCAGCCGGTGCCGTTAGGCACCGCAGGACAGCAGTTCGGCGCCGGCGCGTAACGGCCCAGCCGCCGAGACACGCGGCCAGGGGCAGCAGGAGCGGCGCCGCAATGGTTCCGCTCGGGTTTTAGAGGCGAGTATCTCGTCTGCTAAACGACCCAGGATTGTAACCGCAGCTTGGACATGCCGAAGTGAGCGGAGAACCTTGCATCCAGTCACGAGGGGTTTTGGACTTCGCGGCATGCCAAAGGAGGCGGAGTCCACAGCGCGGACACCTGATACTGACGGCCGCCCAGGCAAGCGCGCCGACTCCGATGGCTAATCCACCGAGCGCAAGGACCGAACCGGCCCGAGAATCAGCCACCTGAAGCGAGGCAAGAACCAACATCAGGCCGAGAGCCGCCAACCCCACCCCTAGATAGAGCTTCCAATGTTGTCCCGTTCTATAGAGAAAAGGTTCGTCCAACATGTCGAACGCTGCTACCAACCCGCGCACGGATGCAGAAGCCCTGCATCTATTGCAGAACCCGCAAAGACACCTGCCTCCCACGCTAAACCTGTCGAGACCCACGCGCCGGCCCTGACTGCTGTCCAGGTCGGTGATAGAAAACGTGGCGTCGCGGCGGGTGGTGTGAAAATGGTCACTGGTCGTGGAGTTGGGACGCCGAAGTACTCAGAGACACTGCCGACCGCCCCAAGACCGCCACCGAGGCCTGCTGGTGTCAGAAGTCCTGGAAAAAGGGTATTCGTATCCCTAACATTCCTCCACCACCTGTCGCCAAAAGAGGGACATTCCGGTTGAGGATCCGGCGGCTCCGCCGAGCTTGGACTCGGTGCATCCGGTCCCTGACCCCGCCTCGGACGCGGGTCGCTTGGCCCTCGCGGACCTAAGCCTCGGACTCCTGGCCCGGGACCGAAGTTGGGGCTGGGCTTCAGGCCAAGCGGATCAGAGAAAATCACTGGAGCATTCCCGACATAGGCGTAGAGATTCGCATCTGCCCCGTCGAACCCGATGGGATCTTCCCCGACGAAGCGCTGCAGGCGAGGGTCGTAAAACCGCGCTCGGTAATAAAACAGCCCCGTGCCGTCTGCCTCGCGGCCCGTGAACGTCAACGGGTTACTTGTACTTGCGCCGCTCGTCGTGAAGCCCCCAAACGGCTCAAAGCTGTACTCGGTTTGCACAGTGCCCACGGCGTCGCTGAGCGCGACCGTGCTGCCGAGGACATCCGTCAGGTAGTGCCGAGCGCCAACCGAGTCAGTTCGACTAAAGAACTCGTCGATACCAAGCCCAGTGAGCAGATTCGCGGTCGGCGACCCAAGTGCAAGCTCCTGCACCGGATTCAACCCGTCATACAAGAACTGCGTGGTTGTGCCAGCAATC
>JBOGJB010000426.1:0-2666 GCA_050745085.1 Vicinamibacterales bacterium | reverse complement strand
TCCGGAGCAGCGCCATCCGCGCCTGGATGCGGCGCGTCTGTTCGGGGCTTTCATCCATCAGCAGCTCGAAGCAGCGCGTCGCGTTCTCGTGATTCACGGCACTGGCCGTCGTCGCTTCGAGAAACGCGGCCCGCGCCTCGACGGTGAAGACTTTCGTTTTGAGCGTGCCGGTCTGCGGGTCTTTGATGGGCGCCGCGGCAATCAGCTTCTTGCGCGACTGCAGCACGCGGATCGAGTAGTCGGCCTCCATCGAGCCGGCGCGCTCTTCGACGATCACGAGCTTGCGATCGAGAAAGCCCGGCTCGAGGTAATAGAGACTCTGCGGCGTGAGCCGCGTCAGGAGCACCACGTCTTCGGACGGCGTCAGCCGTTCGAGGACCTCGGTGAGGCCGCTTTTGCCGGCGCCGCTCTGCGAGAGCACGATCGCCGACAGCGGATCGGCGAGCTTGCGGGAGATCGCCACCAGGTACAGCAGCCGCGTGTTCGTCGCTTCGCCGACAAACCCGAGCGCATCGATGTCGCGCGCCACCTGGTCGAGGAGGTCCGGCCGGCGCAAGAAGGCCAGCGCCTCGGCCCGCTCCGCGTCCGTCATCGTCGGCGATGGACTGGCCGCCGCCGCGGCGATCTCGGTCTCCGGTGCAACCTGTTCGGCCTCGACGAGCAGTGCCAGGAGATCCCGCTCGACGCCGTCCGCGTCGACGCCGAGCAGCTTCGCCACGCGCCGCGCAAACTCCGTGCGACTGCGCGATGCGTAGAGATCCAGCGTGTCGACGTGACAGGCACCGTCGCGCATGGCTTTCACGGTGGCGCGCAACCGGCCCAGGAGCGGCGGATAGACGCGCGCCCGATAGGTGAGATCGTCGCGCCGGAGGACGAGCGCATCGGCATCTCGTGTGATCGGTGATGCGGGTGGTGACGGTGACGCCGGCACGACGACCGCCGCGGACGTGGGGTCGGCCGCATCGACGAGCTGCCGAAAGATCGCCGGCGCGTTCCCGTTCCTCGACACCAGCAGCTCGTTCGCGTCCTTCACGCCCGCGGGATACCCAGCGATGCGGACCGCAATCCCGGCCGCGGAGAGCCGCTCCGCGAGCGTGGCCGCAGCGGTGCGGCCGGCGTCGTCGTTGTCGAGCGCGAGCACCACCGTGCGCACGTGCTCGCGCGTCAGCAGATCGAGATGATCGGCCGTGCAGCCGTGCGTCCCGTAGATCGGAATCGCGGTGGGAATCCCGGCCTGGTGAAACGAGAGCGCATCGAGCACCGCTTCGGTGAGAATCACCGTGTCGCTCGACCGTGCGGCCTGAAAGTTCCAGACGCCGCGCAGCGGGCCGGGCAAGTAGCAGTGCCGCGCCGTCCGCACGCCGCGGCCGTACAGCGTCGTCCAGGCCCCGGTGCGCGGATCCGGAATCGGGACCACGACGCAGCCGCCGAGCAGCTCCCGCCCTTCGGCCGTGATGACGCCGAGCGCCCGCAGCTCGTGGCGGAGCTCGCCGCTTCGCGGGATGCGTTTGAGCAGCGAGCCGTCCGCGTAGCCGATCTGAAACGTCTTCAGCAGGTCGGCGTTTGTGAGGCCGCGGCGCGCCAGATACGCCTGCGCGCCGGCGTGCGTGCAGAAAGTCCGGTGATAGTGCGCGACCACGCGATCCAGCAAGGACGTGGTGGCAGGTGCGTCGGTCGTCACGAGCGCTCCCGGTCCGCCAGCACGACGCCCGCGCGGCGCGCCAGCCGCCGCACCGCTTCCGGAAACGAGACGTGCTCGGCCCGCTCGACAAAGCGGATCACGTCGCCGCCGGCGCCGCAGCCGAAGCAGTGAAACAGCCCCGCCTCCCGGCTCACCGCAAACGAGCCGGTCCGTTCCTGGTGAAAGGGACAGAGCCCGAAGTAGGTCCGGCCACGCCGCCGCAGGGCAATGCCATGCTCGCGGACGACCGCCGTCAGATCGTTGGCCGTTTTCACCTGGGCAATCGCTTCACGCGTGATCGGCATCGGTTCAGCGCCTCGATCCCGGTCCCGCCGCGGACCTTGTCAAGGGGAAAATGCGATGTTAAGTTTATGTGTAATACACATTGTGCTGTCAAGTCCCTTCTACACTCCGGGCCAGGAGCAGAGACGCATGCCCAGGCCCCGGAAGCCCGCCGTGGAAGTCCCCGTGGATGAGAAGGCGATCGGCGAGCGCATCCGTGAGCTGCGGAAGCGGCAGGGGATGTCGCAAGCCGAGCTCGCCGCCGAGCTCGGCCTCAACCAGACCGCCGTCTCCGATTACGAGACCGGCGAGGCGCGCATCCATGCCGCCATGCTGGCGGCGTTGGCCCACGTGCTCCGCGTGTCGGCCGACGAGCTCCTCGGTCTCGCGCCGGCGCGCAGCGCACGCCCGGCGCCCGACCGCCGATTCCTCCGGCGTCTCGAGCGCCTCCATCAGCTCTCCCGCCGCGATCAGCAGGCCCTGCTCGGCACGATCGACGCCTTCCTCACCAAAGTCTCTTGAGCGGCGCCGCGGCACGGCCGATCGTCGGTTCCTGCACAGGAACCGGCCGTTGCTGGTGAGGAAAATTGTTCGAGATTTTCCGGTTCCTGTCCAGGAACCGCGGTTCGCCAGCAGCACCCGATCCGGGGTGACGTGTCACCTGTGATCAGCCGGTGCCGTTAGGCACCGCAGGACAGCAGTT
>JBOGJB010000425.1:0-10765 GCA_050745085.1 Vicinamibacterales bacterium | reverse complement strand
TCGTGGGCCTCGGCGACGAGCAGCCGCCCACGCCAGCGGTCCACTTCGGTCGGCGCGGTTCGAGGCCGCCAGGCTTTGGGTGGACGGAACACGAGAGACTCGGGCGCGACGAGGGCCTCGATCGCGTGGAACTGATCGGCGAGCGAGGCGCCCGCCAGATCCTCGAGGATGAAGCCGAGCAGCATGAACCCGAGGTCGCTGTAGAGCGACTGCGATCTCGGCGGATACTCCAGCGCAACCTGGCAGATGGCCGGCTCGAACTCAACCCTCCCGGTGTGGTCGCTGAAGAAGGGCAGGTAGGCCGTCAGTCCGCTGCAGTGCGCGAGCAGGTCGCGAATGGTCACCGTGTCCCGGTCGAAACCGCGCCACAACGGCAGACGCGCCGCGACCGGCTCGTCGAGATCCAGCCCGGCGCGATCCACCGCGTGCATCGTGAGGGTCGTGGTCGCGAGCACTTTCGTCAACGATGCGAGATCGAAGATCGTGGACTGGTCGGTCGGCGTGGCATCCGCGTCGTAGGTGAGCGCGCCGAACGCCTCGCACCAGAGGACGCCGCTTTTGCGCCCGACCTCGACGCACGCTGCGGGATACGCCCGGTCGCGCACGCCGCCGGCGATCAAATTGCGCGCGGCGTCGAATGTCGTCATGGCCGGCGGACCGCCTGCGCCGCCAGCGCGACGAGCGACGTCGCAACGACCCCGACGAAGGCGTACCAGGTCCACGCCACGGCCTGCGTCCACCACACGCCCGTCACGGTGACGATGCCCGCAATCATGCCCGTGAGCATCGGCCCCGTCGTGACCCGAGGGGCGAGCACGCCCACGAGAAACGCCCCCAGGACCGGCCCGGCCGCCAGCGACAGGACCGCGAGGCCCGCGTCCAGCACCGATCGTATCCACCGTGCGCCGAGCGCGACGGTAATCTGCAGGACGCCCCAGCCGATCGTCGCGACCTTCGACACGCGCATCAGCCCGGGCTGGTCGGCGTCCGGCCTGACGTACTTCAGGTAGAAATCGTTGACCGTCGTCGCGGCGAGCGCATTGAGGGACGGCGACAGCGCCGCCGCCACGATCGCGGCGACGATGAAGCCGGCGGCGCCGTGCGACAGCTGGGTCACGACGAACAGCGGCAGGATCTCGTCGTTTGAGTTCAGCGCGCGCGGCAGCGGCGTCGTCTGGTAGAACGCGTAGAGCATGACGCCGATGAGAAGGAACAGCGCGAACTGCCCGAAAACGATGAGCCCGCTCAGCACGAGGCCGACCGAGGCATCGCGCGACGTTCTCGCGGAGAGCAGGCGCTGGACGAGGAACTGGTCGGTCCCGTGGGTCGCCAGCGTCAGCGCCACGCCCCCGAGCATCCCGGCCCAGAACGTGTAGACCCGCGTCGGGTCGAGCGTGAAGTCCCACATACGGAACTTGCCGGCCGCGTCGCCGGCGGCGACGATCGTGTCCCACCCGCCCGGCACGCGCCCGAGGATCGCGAAGAACACGACGAGCGCGCCTGCGATGTACACGAACATTTGCACGACGTCGGTCCAGATCACTGCGGCGGCCCCGCCCCGCACCGTGTAGATGATCATCGCGGCGCCGATCAGCACGATCGTCCACTCCTCCCGAACCTGGGTGACGACCGAGATCACGAGTGCCGTCGCGAACAGGCGGACGCCGTCGGCGAGGGTCCGCGTCACCAGAAAAATCGCGGCCGCGATGTTCTTGACCGGCGCGCCGAACCGGCGCTGCAGCAGCTCATACGATGTGTACAGCTCGCCGCGGAAGTAGGCGGGGATGAACAGCACGCTGACGAGGATGCGTCCGACGATATAGCCGAGGGCCAGCTGGAGAAACGCGAGATTTCCGGCGTACGCTCCGGCCGGCACGCCGATGAAGCTCAGCGTGCTGGTTTCGGTGGCGACGATCGTGAAGCAGATACCCCACCAGGGAACGGTGCGGCCCGTCAGGAAGTAGTCGCGAGTCGTTTTCTGAAAGCGCGCGAACCAGGAGCCGAACGCGGTAATCGCGGTAAGGTACCCGGCAATCACCAGGTAATCGGCCCAGGTCAGGACCATCTAATCGGTCAGCGGGTGCCACCGCCGACAGCGGCCAGGCCGAACGCGCCGCGCCCCACGGTCGCGAGGTAGTCGGCCGGGGCGGGCGGAACGATGAGGCTGTCGTACGAAAAGAGCGCGACCCCCGCGGCGCCGGCGCGCCGTGCGGCGGCGATGTGATCGAGCGTTTGCGCCGGCGTCAGGCGGTACGCGCCGATGCCGGCCCAGACCGCGCTCACACCCGCCGCCGCGCGAGCCGCAGCAATCTGCGCCGTGAACAGCGCAGCGTCCTGCGTATACGCCATGGGGCACACGGCGTCGAGCAGCCGGCCGTCCATCCACGCGCGCCAGTCCTGCAGCCGGATCGTCGCCGCCTCGCCAGCGTCGGGCACGACGGCGGCTGACAGCTGAATCGACCGCCGCGCGCTTTTCACGGCCGTGCGGATGCGCATCACGAGCGCCGACAGGCGCGCCCGCCGGAACTGGCGCCACTCGTCCTGAAGCGCGTCGGGCCACGCGAACATGTCCACCACCGCGCGATCGTCGATCGCCCGACGCTCGGCGTCGCGAAGCGTCGGGGCGATGTCGCTTCGGAACTCGGCGATCGCAGAACGGCTGTAGTCGAACGTCTCGTTGGGGTACCGGACGTAGTCGAGGTGAAGGCCGTCGAGGTCGTAGCGCCGCGCCAGGTCAGTGACGATGGCAACAACGTGGTCGGCGGACGCCGGAATGATCGGAGACGCATACAGCCCTTCGACCGCCCCCGCCTGGCCGCGCGTCCATCGCGAGATCGCGCCGGCGTATGCCGGGTTGTTCGGCTCGAAGAAGGCCAGCTGCGGCGCCAGCTCGCGCGGCACCATCAGCCAGTCGGGGTGACGGTACAGGATGTGGCTCCGATCGGCCGGCAGTTCCACCGCGCTCGCGACGAGGTTGACGTTCACCCACGCGTGCACGCGAAGGCCTGCGGCGCGCGCCGTCTCGATCACCACGGCGAGCGGATCGAACGACGCGCTCGCGTGCGCCAGCTCCGCCGCGCGCGGCTCGCCGCCGCCCGTGAAGTACGCGTCGCCGCGGCCGCGGACCTGCACCAGGATCGTGTTGAAGCCGTGCTCGCGCGCCGCGCGGACCATCTCGGCGATCGCGCGCGCGGAGGTGAGGGATGCGCGCGTGACCCAGAGCGCCCGGACTTCGTTCTCGGAGGGAGTCGCCTCGGAGGGAGGACGACCCTTGAGGGTCGTCATGCCGCCAACAAAACTGAGAGCGAGCGCCAGAGCGATGCCGGTGACGCGCGCGAGCGGCGCGTCTGGTCCGGCGCCGGAACGTGTCATAAAGTCCACGAATCTAACAGCTTGCGCGCAGAGTGTCAACGCGGCGCGCTCTCGACGCGTCGCGCCATTTCGAGTACCCTCACGCGCGGTGAGAGACTTCCGCCCGTCGTGTTCGTGATTGGCATAGACGCAGGCGGGACCAAGACCGTCTGTCAGCTCGCGGATGAAAACGGGGCAGTCGTCCAGGAGACGCGCGGCCCCGGCGCCAACCTCCAGGCCGTCGGCGAACTCGAGGTCGAGAAGGTGCTCCACGACGTGATGGAGCGCGCCATCCGGGGGACGGGCGCCCTCGGAACGAGCGACGACCCGCGAGGCGCCCTGCCTGCGGCCATCTGCCTCGGCATCGCTGGCGTGGATCGCGAGGACGACGCCGCCGTCGTCGGCGACATCATGCGCCGGATCGGCTACAAGGCGCGGGTGCTCATCGTCAACGACGCGCTGGTGGCGCTCGAAGCGGGCGTCCCCGGCCAGCCCGGTGTCGTGGTGATCGCCGGCACGGGATCGATCGCGTACGGCCGCAACGCGCGCGGGGAGGCGGCGCGCGCGGGCGGCTGGGGCTACGTGCTCGGCGATGAGGGGAGCGGTTACTGGATCGGGCGGACGGCGCTGCGCGCGGTGCTGCGCGAAGCTGATCGCCGCGGCGAGCCCACCAGCCTCACCGGGCGGCTGCTCATGCACTTCGGCGTCTCGAAGGCCCAGGACCTGATTCACGAGGTGTACTACGGGGGCCTGCGATCGACGGCGATCGCCGCGCTCGCGCCGCACGTACAGCAGGCCTACGAAGAGGGCGACAACGTGGCCGGGGGGATCCTCGACGGGGCCGCGCGCGAGCTGACTTCGTCGGCGCTGTCGGTCGGGCTGCGACTCGGGCTCCTGGAAGAGGCGTGTACGGTTGTCCTGGCCGGCGGCGTGTTCAAAGGCGTGCCGTGGCTCGTCGGTGAGCTGACGCGACGGGTGACCGCAGCCGCGGCGCGCGCGAGCATCATCCAGTTGGAGGTCGAGCCGGCGAGCGGAGCGGTGCGCCTGGCACTGGCCGAGGCGCGCGGCGGCGCGAAGATCCCGGTGTATCTCTAGTGCGCATCACCATCTTCAAGAACGAACGCGAGGCGTCGGTCGCGCTCGCGCGCCGCGTGGCCACCGAGCTGACGGCAACGCCCGGGACCGTGCTGGGATTGCCGACGGGACGCACCCCGATCCACATGTATCGCGAGCTCGTGAAGCTGCACACGCGCGCCGGCGCGGACTTCTCGCAGGCCACGACGTTCAATCTGGACGAGTTTCTGGGCGTCGCGCCGTCGCATCCCGGCAGCTATCGCAGCTACATGGAGACGCACCTCTTCTCCCACGTGAACCTCGCGCCGGAGCGCATTCACTTTCTGAACGGCGCGACGGCGGATCCGGATGGCGAGTGCGAGCGCTACGAGGCGGCGATCGAGGCGGCGGGCGGCATCGACCTGCAGATTGTGGGCCTCGGCACGAACGGGCACATCGGGTTCAACGAGCCGGCGCGGACGCTCGAGCCGAGGACCCACCGCGTCACGTTGAAGCCCTCCACGCGGCGGTCGAACGCGCCGCTCTTCGGCGGTGATCAGGAGGCCGTGCCGCGCGAGGCGCTCTCGATGGGGATGGCGACGATCATGCGCGCGCGTGCGCTCATCCTCCTGGCGACGGGGAAGAGCAAGGCGTCGTGCATCGCGAAGATCGTGGGCGGGCCAATCACCACGCGGCTGCCGGCGTCATGCCTGCAACTGCACCCGAACGCGGAGCTAATGCTGGACGAGGCGGCGGCCGGACAGATCGCCAGCTGACGGACGGTCATCCGATGCGCAGAATTTCTCTCAGACGGGGCTCGATGTCCTCGCCGATCGCTTCCCGGATCGACTCGTCCGCCTTTTTGAGCCGGCGCACCGCCTGCGCGTAGGTGACGCCGGTCTTCTGCATCACGATCGCCGCCTTGGTGTGAAACCGCGCCTCCTTCAGGAGCCGCCCCGCCTCGTCGTAGTCCACGCCCGTGACGATGGCGATGATGCGGCGGGCGCGGTCCTTCAGCTTCTCGCTGCCGGTCTGCACGTCCACCATCAGGTTGCCGTATGTCTTGCCGACCTTGACCATCGAGATGGTCGTCAGCATGTTCAGCACCAGCTTTGTAGCGGTACCGGCCTTGAGCCGGGTCGAACCGGCGATGATCTCCGGTCCCACCGCCGGCGCGATGACGAGGTCGACGAACGTGTTCAGCTCGGATCCGGGCCAGCAGGTGACGAAGATGATCTTGGCCCCCGCTTTTCGCGCGCGGGTGAGCGCCCCTCGGACGAACGGCGTGACGCCGCTGGCCGACACGCCGATAATGACGTCGCGCTTCGTGGGCCGCAGGCGCGCGACGCTCCGCGCCCCTTCCTCGTAGTTGTCTTCGACCCCTTCCTTCGCGCGGAAGACCGCGTCCTGGCCGCCGGCCATCAGCGCCTGCACGAGCCGCCCCGGCGTACCAAACGTCGGCGGCATCTCGGCGGCCTCCAGCACGCCCAGACGGCCGCTCGTCCCAGCCCCGACGAGGATGATGCGCCCGCCCTTGCGGAGCGCCTGCGTCACGATCTCGATGCCGTGGGCGATGCGCTCTTTCTCTTTATGCACGGCCGCGATGACTTTCCGGTCCTCGTTGACGACCAGCTCGATGATGTCCGCGACCGGGGCCTTGTCGAGGGCGAGACTGGCGGGGTTGATCGCTTCCGTGGGCAGGAACTGCCACTTCGAGTACGTGGGCATCGCCGGACCGAGTACGTTACCCTGCGTATCCGTGGCTGTCAATTCAGCGAAGGCGTTCGACGAGTTCGTCGCGGCCGCCGCGCGGCTCGAGCAGGAGCTCGCGCGCGCGATCATCGGCCAGCGAGTGGTCGTCCGCGAGATCCTGATCGCGTTTCTCGCGGGAGGTCACTGTCTCCTGCGCGGCGTGCCGGGGCTCGCGAAGACGCTGCTCATCCGCAAGCTCGCCGAAGCGGTGGACCTGAAGTTCAACCGGATCCAGTTCACGCCGGATCTGATGCCGTCGGATATTCTCGGCGCCGAAGTGATCGAAGAAGATCGAGCGACGGGGCAGCGCGCGATCCGGTTCGTCCGTGGCCCGATCTTCGCGAACATCATCCTGGCGGACGAGATCAACCGCACGCCGCCGAAGACGCAGGCGGCGCTGCTCGAGGCCATGCAGGAATACCAGGTAACGATCGGCGGCGTCCGCTTCGCGCTCGGCCGGCCGCTGTTCGTGCTCGCCACGCAGAACCCGATCGAGCAGGAAGGCACGTACCCGCTGCCGGAAGCGCAGCTCGATCGCTTCATGTTCAACGTCGTGATCGACTACCCGACGGCGGACGAGGAGCGCCGGATTCTCGCCGCGACCACGGCGGGTGACGAGCCGGCGATGCAGGTCGTCGCGAGCGGCGAGGAGATCGAGCGACTGCACGGCATCGTGCGCGACGTGCCGGCCGCAGCGAACGTCGTGGACTACGCGGCCCGGCTCGTGCGCGCGACGCGGCCGGCCGGGCCGGCCGAGGATGGCGCGCCGGAGTTCGTGCGGCGGTGGGTGAAATGGGGAGCCGGCCCGCGCGCGGGTCAGGCGCTGCTCCTCGGCGGCAAGGCGCGGGCGCTCCTCGACGGCCGGAGCGTCGTCGCGCCGGAGGACATTCGAGCGATCGCCCCCGCGGTGCTGCGTCACCGGGTGCTGCTGAACTTCCAGGCGGAAGCGGACGGCATCGATCCCGATCAAGTCGTCAGCCGTCTGCTCGACGCGGTGCGCGCGTGATCGATCCCGACGTCCTCACCCGCATCGCGGACCTCGAGCTGGTGGCGCGGGTCGTGGTGGAGGGGGCGGTCGCGGGGCTGCACCGCAGTCCGTTTCACGGGTACAGCGCCGAGTTCAGCCAGTACCGACCGTACCGCCCGGGCGACGATCTGAAGTACGTCGACTGGAAGCTCTTCGCCCGCACCGACCGCGTCTACACGAAGCAGTTCCTCGAGACGACGAACATGGCGGCGCAGATCGTGCTGGATCGCAGCGCGTCCATGGGGTTCAGGGAGCGCGAGGACCGACCGGCGAAACTCGACTACGCACGCGCGCTGGCGGCCGCGCTCGCGTACCTGATCGTGCGTCAGGGGGACGCGATCGGATGGGCGGCGTGCGGCGACGCGCGGGGATCGTACCTGCCGCCGCGCGGAGGACAGGCGCACCTCCGGGCGGTGCTCGCGGCGATGGCGCGGGCGACGCCGGCAGGGCAGCAGCCGATCGCGCCGGGACTGGCGCGGGCGGTCGAGCGGATGAAAACCCGCGGCATGGTTCTCGTGTTCACCGACCTCTACGAGCCGGACGCGGCGCTGGCGTCCGAGCTGCGGCGCGCCGCCCGCATCGGCCACGACGTCGTCCTGTTCCACCTCGTGACGCGCTCGGAGATCGACTTCCCGTACCACGGCGACCTGGAGTTCGTCGATCTCGAGACCGGCGCGCGCGTGCTCTCGGCCACAGGCCGCACGGCGGGCGACTACCGGCGCGCGCTGGCCAACCATCTCGAGCGGTGGCGCCAGCAGGCCACCGGTGACGGCCTGGAGTACGTCCGCGTCATCACGGACACGCCGGTGGACGCCGTCCTGCGCGCACACCTCCTGCGACGCTCTCACTGACATGAAGCTGATCCTGCTGAGCCCGGCGGGGCTCGTCGCGCTCGTCGCGCTCGTCGCGCCGATCCTCGTCCACCTGCTCCTGCGGCGTCGCGCGCGGCGTATGCTGTTTCCAAGCCTGCGTTTTATCCAGCCGTCGAATGCCGTAGCGGTCCGGCTGCGGGCGATCACCGACTGGCCGCTGCTCGTCGTTCGCTGCGGCATTGTCGCTGTGGCCGCGCTCGCGCTCGCGCGGCCCCTCCTCGTCACGCCCGCGCGGCGCGAGGGCTGGAACGCGCGCACGGCGCGCGCCGTCGTCGTGGACGTCACGCCCTCGGCGGGTCACGCTGCAGCAGCGGCCCAGGAAGAACGGCGAACGGCCTTCCGCTCGACAGTCATCGAGACATCGGCGATTGGCGCCGGCATCGTCGAAGCCGTCCGATGGCTCGAGGCGACGCCGCCGGCACGGCGCGAGCTCATCGTGATCTCCGACTTCCAGCGCGGGACGATCGATCGCATGACGCTCGATCGCGCTCCCGCGTCGGTCGGCGTGCGACTGCGGCAGGTCATGCCCTCCGGCGCGTCCGCGGTGGCGGTCCCCGACGTCCGCGTGGACGTGCATGCGCCGGAGCGCGATCGCGTCATGGCCGAGGCGGCGTTGCGCGCGGCCGGACAGGACAGCGGTGGTTCGGGTGGGCGAGCCGGACTCACGTCCAGGAGGATCGCAATCTACACACGCGGTACCCAGCCACCTCACGCCGTCGGACCCCTGCGAGCGCCGTGGATGGCGACAGCGGCGAACGCCGTGACGGCCGCACGCACCGGCGCGACCAACCAGCAGTCCATGGTCGTGATCCTGGACGCGCCGGCGTCCTCGTTCGAGTTGCCTCGGGCGATTCGTGCGGTTCGCCGGGCGCTGCTGGCGCCCGCGGCGTGGCATGAGCTGGAACCGGATCACCTGCCTGCGGCCACGCTCGCGGCCTGGTCGCGACCCGCGCCGCCGATCGCCGTCCCCGACGTCGCCCATGCGGAAGACGATGACGGCCGGTGGCTGTGGCTCGCGACGCTGGCGCTCATCGGTCTGGAGACGGGGCTGCGGCGGCGGCTGGACGCCGGCGTCGCGGGGCCTGCGTCAGCGGAGACGGCGCGTGCAGCCTGACACGCGCGACGATCGTGACGTCCGCACGATCCGCGATCTCCTCGCGCGCGCCGCGCAACGGCTGCGGCTCGAGCGCGGGCTGCGCTCGATCGCGTGGGGACCGTTCGCGCTCGTCGTTGCGCCCGGCCGGATCCGCCGGGCCGGAGGCGACGCCGCCGCGGCGATCGAGCGTCGCGACCCGCGCTTCAAGAACGTCCTGATCGCCGCCGACGAGATCCTGACAGGGCACCTGCGCGTCCCGGAGTACGTCGTCGCGCGCGTGACCGGCGACGCCGCAGCCGTGTCCGCAGATGTCGACCTGCGCGCGGTCCTGCCGCTCGGACGGGCGGCGGCAGTGGCCGTCGTCTCGCTCGTGGCTTGGCTGGCGCTGCTTGCGGTGCTCGTCTGGCGGCCCGCGACCGCGTCGTTCAGTCCCGCGCGTGGGGTTGGCGCAGGCGGCGCATCGGCGGATGCGTGGCACGTCAGCGCGACCATCGTTCCACCCGCGTACGCCGGGCGGAAATCCATCGCGCTTCGCGATCCGGATCGCGTCGAGGCGCTCGAGGGCAGCGCGCTTCACCTGCGGGTCGATGCGGGCGCACCGCGCTTGCGCGCGCGCACGCCGGAGGCCACCCGCGCATTCAGCCAGACGGACGGCGGCGCGCAGTCCCTGGTCATCGCGCTAACCGAGCCAGGTTACGTCGCGCTCGAGCCGACTGACGCGCACGGCTCGGGCGGGACGGCGGGCGCGCGGCTGATCGCGATCAGCGTCATTCCCGACCGCACGCCCAACGTGCAGGTCACCGCGCCTGGCAAGGACCTGCTGCTGCCCGACGCGACGCGGCGCATTTCGATCGCAGGGAGCGCCGACGACGACCTCGGGCTGACGCGGCTGGAGCTGCGGTACACGACCATCAGCGGATCGGGAGAGCACTTCGACTTTCGCGAAGGCTCGTCACCGGTGGCGATCGTGCGCGAGAGCCCCGTGCGCTGGCGTGCGAGGGGGGAGCTGCCGCTGCGGTTGCTCGGGCTCGAGCCCGGCGACACCGTGATTTACCGCGTCGTGGCCGCCGACACGAGGGGCGCGGCCGGCGCGTCCGACACCTACCTGATCGACATCGCCGCGCCCGGACAGGCGACGCTCGCGGGATTCGCACTGCCGCCCGATCGCGATCGATACGCGATCAGCCAGCAGATGGTCTTGCTGAAGATCGAGCGGCTGCACGCGCGGCGCGCGACGCTCGCGGCAGAGGCGCTCGGCGACGAGGCGCTCGGCATCGCGGCGGAGCAGCGGACCGTCCGTGCGACCTTCACGTTCATGATGGGCGGAGAGGTCCAGGACGAAGAGGAGGAAGCGGCGCGTTCCCACGAAATCGAGGAGGGCCGTCTCGAGAACACGGCGCGGCGCGACATGCTCGACGCCGTGCGGCACATGACGGTCGTCGAGACGCGACTGACAGCAGCCGACACCGGGGGCGCGATCCCTCCGGCGCGCGCGGCGGTCAAGGCGCTCGAGCGCACGTTCGGACGCCGCCGGTACTTCCTCCGGACGCTGCCGGTGCGCGGCCGGATCGATCCGTCGCGCCGCCTGTCGGGCGAGCTGGCGGAGGCGCGCGA
>JBOGJB010000424.1:0-3140 GCA_050745085.1 Vicinamibacterales bacterium | reverse complement strand
GCTGAAAACGATGTCCAAGCCGGTCAGCGGCAACATGGTCGCGCAGGTGGGCACGATTTCGGCGAACAACGACGAGACCATCGGCAAGATCATCGCCGAAGCGATGGACAAGGTGGGCAAGGACGGCGTCATCACGGTCGAGGAGGCGCGCACGCTCGAGACCACGCTCGAGATCGTCGAGGGGATGCAGTTCGACCGTGGCTATCTGTCGCCGTACTTCGTGACCGACCCCGAGCGCATGGAAGTGGTGCTCGAAAACCCGGTCATCCTGATCCACGAGAAGAAGATCAGCTCGATGAAGGACCTGCTGCCGCTGCTCGAGCAGGTGGCGCGCGCGGGCCGGCCGCTCGTGATCGTCGCCGAGGACGTCGACGGCGAGGCGCTTGCGACTCTGGTCGTCAACAAGCTGCGCGGCACGCTGCAGGCGGCGGCGGTCAAGGCGCCGGGCTTCGGCGATCGCCGCAAGGCGATGCTCGAGGACATCGCGGTCCTGACCGGTGGCCGGGCGATTACCGAGGACCTGGGGATCAAGCTCGAGAACATCAAGCTCGATGACCTCGGCAAGGCCAAGAAGGTCACGATCGACAAAGACAACACCACCATCGTCGAGGGCGGCGGCCAGGCGAACGCCATCGAGGGGCGCGTCAAGCAGATCCGGACGCAGGTCGAGGACACGACCTCGGACTACGACCGCGAGAAGCTGCAGGAGCGGCTCGCGAAGCTCGTCGGCGGCGTCGCGGTGATCAAGGTCGGCGCGGCCACCGAGACCGAGATGAAGGAGAAGAAGGCGCGTGTCGAGGACGCGATGCACGCGACCAAGGCGGCCGTCGAAGAGGGGATCGTCCCGGGCGGCGGCGTGGCGCTCATCCGCGCCGTCAGGGCGCTTGACAGCCTCAAGGTCGACGGCGACCAGAAAGTCGGCGTCGATCTGATTAGGAAGGCGGTCGAAGCGCCGGTTCGCTGGATCGCAACCAATGCCGGGCAGGAGGGCTCCATCGTCGTCCAGCGCGTCAAGGAAGCGAAGGACGAGGAAGGGTACAACGCCGCGACGGACAAGTTCGAGAACCTCGTCCAGGCGGGCGTCATCGACCCGACGAAGGTCGTTCGCACGGCGCTGCAGAACGCGGCGTCGATCGCGTCGCTGCTGCTCACGACCGAGGCACTCGTCTCGGAGATCCCCGAGGAGAAGAAGGACGCCCCGGCGGCGCACGGCGGCGGGATGGGCGGAATGTACTAACGCGCGCGGTCAGGGTTCAAGGTAAGGCGCAATAAGAAAGCCCGGCGAGACTAAAGGTCTCGCCGGGCTTTCGGCTGTACAGGTGAACCGTGCACCTTGAACCGAACCCAGAACCCCGAACCTAGAACCGCACCCTGAACCCTGAACCTTGAACCGTGAACCGTTCTACCGAAGTGTAAACGTCAGTTCAATTGTGACGAGCACGGGAACGGGCTGACCAAGCCGGCGCCCCGCAATGAAGCGCCACTGCTTGACCGCCTCGATCGCCTTCTGATCGAGGCCGAAGGTCCGATCGAGCGAGCGCGTGACCTGGACCGCGCCGACGGTGCCGTCCGGCAAGACGACCGCTTCAAGCTCGACGACCCCCTGAATCTTGGCGCGCATCGCGTCGGCCGTGTATTGCGGCTTGACCTCCCGGACGATCCGCGGTGTCTCTACGCCTGAGCCGGGACGATAGGGCCCTTGCCCGAAGCCGCCTCCCCACCCGGATCCGACGCCTGACCCCTGGCCCGATCCGGATCCTGTTCCAGTGCCCGTGCCCGAGCCGGGCCCCGTACCGGAGCCGCGAGACTCGCCAGGGGTCGGCGCCGCTTCAAGCGTTCCAGGCTGCAGCACCGCGGCAATCGTCTGCACGGGCACGGTTGTGACGGGCTCCGGTTTCGGGGGCTCCGGCTTCGGAGGCTCAGGTTTCGGCTGCAGCACGACGGGGGTGGTTTTCTCGGGTTTGGGCAGCTCGAGCTTTTTCTGAGGAGGAGCCGGGGATTTGTTGCCGCCACCGCCGCCGCCCCCACCCGGGCCGGGCTCGGCCAGGAAGACCAGGTCGTAGTTCGGGATCGGCTGGGGACGATAGACGGTCGTGTCGCGGGGCATGTTCGCGACGACCACCCCCAGCACCACGGCCAGGACGTGAACGAGCACAGACGCGCTGAACGCGCCTCCGAGCCGCTTCTCGTGCTCGTGGCCCTCGGCGAATAGCACAGAGCGGGGGAAGATTCTCTCCGCGGAAGCCATGGTAAAGCTAGGGTTTCCTTGTATTGTCGCTGACCCCCGGCCCTTCGACAAGTGCAAAACAAATGCCTGAGGTTATACGCCTAGTTCAGCTTCCTATTAAGACGTCCCGTCCACCGGTTCGGTCAGACGCGTCCGGTCCAGGCGCCGATCGCGGCGTTGCCGCCGCCGTAGGCGTGAAGCGCCGCCAGAGCCTCAGCCGCGCGCACCTCGCTCTTGATCGCGACCAGCACGCCGCCGCGCGCCGTCAGCGTCTCGAAGATGAAGCTGTCGTGCATCTGGAACCCGACGCGACGCATGGTCGCCCCGAGCCCGAGCGCGGCGAGGTCGTGTGACTCGCCCTGGAGCGCGGCGACGAGCGGCCCACGGAGGACCGAGGCGCCGAGGTTCTTGATGTCCATGCGGTCCGCCGCGCCGAACGTCCGGGCCACCAGCGCCTCGGTTTCCGGAGTCGCCTTCGCGATGATCGACAGCGCCTCGGCCGGGAAGTTGTGCCGTCCGAGCGCGTCGATCCCGCGCGTTGCCCACGCGGCATCCTGAAACACGCCAACGGTGAACCGTTCGGTCGCGACGTCGGGCATCGAGTTTCCTTCTGGACAACGAGGCGAAGGCTCCCTTGAACGACGAGGCTACAGCCTCGCGCGACCGGTCAGTTACGTATCTGGCCAGCTGGCGAGCGCAACTCCGCGGCCGTGGTGTCGGCCGAGGACAGCGCGGATGCGATCGGGCGAGGACACGCGCGCGTGGACGCCGACGAGAATCGCGCCCTGCTCAACGGCGTGCACGAGCGCTTTCGCGTCCGACTCGCTCACGCCGGCGTGCGTGAGCATCGGCGCGACGCCGCCGGCGAGGTGCCCGGCGGCCTCGCCCAGCCCGGCTGCGAGCGGCCCGGCGG
>JBOGJB010000423.1:0-4065 GCA_050745085.1 Vicinamibacterales bacterium | reverse complement strand
GATGGACTCGGGCCATGTCATCGTGACACGGGTCACGGAGCTCCGCGAAGAGGCCGCACCGACGGAGCAATCATCGCCGTCTTCTCGACGTACCAGCTGACACCGCATGCAGCGACGGGAGCGTCCGAGTCGAACCGCGGTCGCATCACGACACGGTCCGGATCCCGCCTACGCTACTTCGCATAGCTACGGCGGGCAAGTGTTGCTTCTCACGATAATCCACTGAAGACTCTTCACGTTGTTTCGACGAATCCGCGTAGACGATTCTCGAATTGGTTCGCTTCCGGGTCGGGCGTTGAAGCGAAGACTGCGCGCGGCCCGGGTCTGGGTGTCGTGGGGTGGGAGGACCTCCGCGGGACGGGAGTCGGCTCGGCGGCCGACCCCCTCCGCGGAGGGTTGCGGGTCAGGCGACTTCGGGAAGAGCGGCCTGGACATGATCGGCGGTCGCGAGCTTGGCGCGCGCGAGGGCCGCCGCGATCAGGGTGTGATGCGCGAGGAGATTAATCTTGCGCGGCAGGCCCGAGGTCGCCTGGAAGAGCGCTTCTTCGGCGGCGGGCTCGAAGAGCGGGACGGCAGCGCCGGCCAGGCGGAGGCGATGGGCGAGGTAGCTGGTCAGTTCCTCGCGGGTGAGCGCGGTCATGTGATGGCGGATGACGATCCGTTGCGCGAGCGCCTCGTGGACGGCCATGGTGAGACGGCGCCGCAGTTCCGGTTGGCCGAGGAGCAGGAGACACAGGCGGTTCTCGGCGTCCATCTGGTAATTGGTCAAGAGGCGGAGGTCCTCGAGGACATCTGGCCGCAGGTGGTGCGCTTCGTCGACGACGAGGATGGGCCGGACGCGGGCATCGGTGCAGAGGCGGGACACTTCGCTTTTGATCTGGCGATAGAGCGCCGCGCGCGAGCGTTCGACGGCCAGGCCCATCTCCCAGGAGATGGTCTTGTAGAGATCCATGACGTTGCCGGTGGAGAGCGAGACGTAGAGGACGCGGTACAGGCCGGTGTGCAGCTGCAGCAGGACCTTGCGACACGCACAGGTTTTGCCGCTGCCGCTGTCGCCGGTGACGAGGCCGATACCGCGCAGGTCGAGCAGGTGCGCGAGGCGGATGTCGAGCTCGCGACTCGTGGTGGACGGGAAGAGATCGTCGGGCGCGATCTCAGGTCCGAAGGGATGCTGGGTCAGGGCGAAATGTTTGCGGTACATCAGAAATCCTCCTCGAGCTTGCGCAGCGGGAGTCCTGGTGCGGGGTGACTCGCGGGCGTCTGCGGCGTCAGCAGCTTGGTGCCGTGGTCGCGGCGGACGAAGCAGTTCGCGTACGCATCGACGGGCTTGGCGGTCTCCACCGGGCGGCCCGGAAACAGGACCGTGACGCCCCGCGTGGCGCGGGCGGGGTCGTAGCGGAGCGTGACGGTCTCGCCGACGAGCGCGGCGTCGACCTCGTACACCACGCCGTGGAGACTGACCGTGCGGTCCTGTTGGACCTTGCGTTTCTCCTCGAAGAGGAAGACGTCGCTGAGGTCCGTGGTCGGCAGCTGAATGTGCGCGGCGTTGGTGGCCCACCGATCGATCGGGGTGGCCCCCTCGAGGCCACGATGCGGGGCGTAGTGATACTCGTCTTCGATCCAGGCGCCGAGCCGGCGATTGAGCGCCGCGAGGTCGCGCGTATCGGCCTCGGTCAGTGTGGGGAGGAGCTGCGTCCGGACGGTGCGAAACCAGCGCTCGATTTTGCCTTTCGCTTGCGGCGAAAACGGGCGCGCATGGATCAGGGTCACGCCGAGTTTGGCGCACACGAGCGCGAGATGGCGCGAGCGAAAGGCGCTCCCGTTGTCGACGTACACGCGTTTGACCACGCCGCGGCACCGGATCGCGCGTTCGAAGACCGGCAGGAACGCGGCCACGGTTTCGCTCCGCGCGAAGGCGGCCGCCGGAATGATCCGCGTCGCGTCATCGAGCAGGGCGATGAGATACGTCTTGTGGCGCCGCCGATCGTCGACGTCGAGGACGCTCGGGCCGTGCATGACGTCACTCATCCAGAGTTCGTTGGGCGCGTCGAACGCAAAGCGGCGGCGGTCCTTGGTCGTCGGCTCGTCCGGGCGCCGCGCCATCAGGCCGTGGTGGCTGAGCAGCCGATGGACCGTCGCGGGCGCGAGCAGGATGTCTGGGGGGATGAGCTGCTGCTGCCGCGCGGTGGTGATCAGCATGGCGACACTGAAGGCGGGGTGCGCCTCTTTGAGCGCACAGAGCTGGTCGGCCACGGCTTGCGGCAGGGCGCGCGCGTGCCCGGTATCGCGGCGGGGGCGCGGCTTGAGCGCGTCGAAGCCGCCGCGTCGATAGGCGTAGAGCCAATCGCGGATCGTCTCGGCGGCGACGCGTCGGCGCGCGCTGCCGGGGATCTCGTACTCGCGATCGGCTTTCTCGCGCAGCTGCGCCTGCAACCGCCGGTGGCCCGGCGGCAGATGCAAGAGATCGGCGATCAGGCCGTAGCGAAACAACGCGACGGCCTCGTCGTGTGAGGCGACTGGCAACGGGAGCTGGCGGGCATCAGTCATCGTTCCTCCTTGCCCGCAATCCCGCGGGCAGACGGGATCCTCAGCCAGCGGGCGGCCCCCGGTCAGCCCCCATACGGTGTTGAGGCCTCGGGCGTCGCGCGGGCGCCGGCCCGGCGTGATGCCCGAATCCGAGCGGGCGCGGAAGCGCCGGCAGCAACGACGCGGCACGCGCCCGCAACGTGACGAACGCGTGGTCCGTCTCGAGCGCGGCGCGGACGGCGCCGAGCTGCGCGTGTCCGCCAAAACAATCGGGCAGGAGGGTGACGACAGCCAGCAACGTCGCGCGCATCAGCGTCAACCGCCGCCGCACCCATCGCACCGCCGACGGCAGGACAATGTCCGGGCGGAGGACATCTGCGGCCGCTTCGATACTGCGCGCCGCCTCGACCTGCGCGACCACGTGTTCCAGGGCGTCGAGCTCCCCGGGGAATCGACTGGCGAGGCAATCCGGCAACAGGCTGAAGGTCTCGTGGGCCGTCGGACAGTAGTACCGCGCGATCCGCATCCTCGTGGGCGTCTGCCGGGGGTACGTGCCATGGCGCGCGAACCCACAGCCGCCCCGCGAATGGCGCGGACAGCCCGGGAGGCTTGCGCGCCGCCACGCGCATTGGGCAACATAGGCCTCGCTGGTCAGCGAGCTCGGATCGCGTAGCTGCACCGGCCGGGAGGCGCACGGCAGCCACCGCGGCGCGCTCCATCTCCTTCCCCGTCGCTCGATCACACCGGACGGCGGGGGAGGTTCTTATCACACGCTCGCGCGGCGACCACCACGTGACGCCTGAGGCCATGACGCGCCGGCGCTGCCTATTCGATCGGCGGCACCTTTTCCACGAGCATCGCGAAGAGGGCGTGGACGGTGCCGCGCCTGTGGACGCACAGAACGCGTCCACAAGTCGCTTGGAAAACCCGCACAGCACGCGGGTTTCCCACACCGCCCACGCCCAGTACTTTTTCGACGGAAGAAGAAGAGCAAAGACCACGACGTGAGTCGGACCCGTCTCGCACTGCGCCCAGGGATCAGCAATTCCCTCACCGGCCGACTCCGAGAAGATCTGTCAGAGGGATTGCGGAATTACGTGAGAGCTAACAGTTGATGTCGAGTCGCCGAACGGCCGTCTCCATCACTGCGTCCCGCGTGCCTCCAAGCTCCTGGGAGATGGATCGCAGGAGCAGGGCTCGGTCATTCGCAGTGTCGGCGTCGAGGGTGGCGCGAACGGTGTCCATCGACGCCGTCCACGCCGTTTGAATCGACGCTCCCACGTGACGGCGCCGGAAGCCGGCCACGTGCTGAAACCCCCAGATGATGTGATTCAGGCACACCGTTCTAAACAAGAACACATCGAGGGTCAGGGCGGCGGCACCCACATCGCTGTTCCGGAGAATGAATCCGCGGAACAGCCCGGCATTGGTGCGATCTGTCGGATCGTCGAGGTCGCGATTGCCGTCAACCACGAACACGAACATGTCTCGATCCCCCAGATAGGCGCCGGATGGAACCAACTCGGCGCCGTACACGCC
>JBOGJB010000422.1:0-6327 GCA_050745085.1 Vicinamibacterales bacterium | reverse complement strand
GCGCCATGCGCCCCCGGGGCCGTGATGCTGACGAGGCAGGTCGTGCAATGTGTGGGCGATTTGACGTGGCACGCGAGGTCGTGGTGGAACGCGGGCGCGGCCAGCACCACCAGCGCGTACAAACCCGTAGCCGCGAGCGTTGCGCGAGCGAGGTGCGCGCGACGAGACCGAGGTGCGGCCGTCATCCAGCTCTGATTATACCGGCGCGGGCTCCTTTCGGCGTCCGTCCGCAGCCGATCGACGTCGGGCAACCGAGACAGGCTCGTCAGCCCCGAAAACCGCTTGACCGGCCCGCCCGGCAGGCAGAGGATAGGCCCGAGTTCCGCGGTTTTCTTGCACTGGAGGTGGTGAATGTCCCACCGACGGCTCGTCTCCTCGTTCGTCACCCTCCTCGCGTTCCTCTTCGCAGCCAGCGCCCTTGCACAGACCGGTGACGGCAGCCTGCGCGGCTACGTCAAGGACGAGCAGGGGGGCGCGCTCCCCGGCGCGACCGTGACCGCGAAAAGCCCGGCGCTGCTGCGCCCGCTCGTGGGCACCACCGACGCGGAAGGCTACTACCGAATCATCAACCTGCCGCCTGGCGAGTACGCACTGACCGTCGAGCTGGCCGGATTCACGACCACGCGGCGGGAAGGGATTCTCCTTCGCGGCGGCGCCAACTTCCAGGTGGACGTCAGCCTGAAGATCGGCGCACTGGAGGAGACCATCACGGTCTCGGGCGAATCGCCGATGCTCGAGGTCAGCAAGCCGGGCAACGTGTTGAACATCGACGGGGAGTTCCAGAAGCAGATGCCGATCGCGGCGCGGCGCAACTGGACCGACTTCCTCGAGTTGACCCCCGGCGTCCACTCCCGCCCGTTCGACGACGGGAGCGGCCGGATGGTGTATTTCGGCCATTCCACGGAGCACTTCGCGCACGTCGTCCAGCTCGAAGGGATGCAGGCGGGCAGCTACAACGACTTTCAGCTCACCTACGTCCAGATGGGCGCCGACATGATCGATGACACGCAGGTGAAGACCGGGGGCGTCGATGCCTCGACGCCGATGGGCACCGGGCTGGCGATCAATGTCATCACGAAGAGCGGCGGCAACCAGTTCCGCGGCACGGGGGGCTACGCGCTGCAGCCGCTCAAATGGAATGGCGACAATACCAACGCGCGGACGGTGTTCAAGCTGCCGTCGGAAGTCGCGTCTATCTCGGGCTGCCCGAACGGAGAGTGCGTGTCGACTGGCGGCAGCCCCGCGCAGTTCGGCATCAACCAGTTCGATGCGTCGATCGGCGGCCCGATCCGGCGCGACCGGATCTGGTTCTTCGGCTCATTCCGATACTCTGACGTCGAGGTGCCGATCAGCCGGATCGACAAGCAGATTCGCGACATCACGAGCTACTTCCCCGACCGTCAGCTCTTCCGCAATTGGGTCGAGAACAACCAGCCGTACGCGAAGGTCACGGCGCGCCTCAGCGCGGCTCACGAGCTGACGGGCGTCTATCAGCGGGATCGGCTGATCGGGACGAGCAACTGGGAATACCTCTTCGACCCGACCGATGTCTACTCCAACGGCGGCGACCTTTTCAGCGCCAAGCTGGCGTCGGTCTGGGGCCAGAACGTCACGACGACGCTGCTGGCGGGATACAACGACAAGGGCGGCGCGGACCTGTCGACCTACGAGAAGTCGGGGTTCCAGGGCACGGGCCCGCGGATCGAGATCTACGAAGGGAGCGAAATCCGGTCGGGCCTCAGAGTTGGCAACAATGTGATCCTCGAAGGCGGCAATCGCTCGACGGAGAGCATCGTACCGGCCTCGCTCATCACGATCCGTGGCGACCTCACGTGGTACAAGCCGGCGTGGGGCGGTTCCCACGAGGTCCAGACAGGGTTCTTCCTCGCGCCGCGGAACACGTATGACCAGATCACGCGGTACACCAACGACGGGTTCATCCTCGAGCGGCAGGTGCCGGTGAACGTCAACAACCCGGCGGCCGGGACCCGCCCATTCTATCGAGAGTACCGGGATCCCCTGGAGGTCCAGACGCGGAGGGCGCGCGACCGTGACTATGGCGTGTACCTCCAGGACACGTGGAAGCCGAACGACCGGCTGACGGCCAACGTCGGTCTACGGGTCGATTTCGTGAAGCGCGTCGACGAGCTGTTCAATGTCACTCGTCAGAAGAGCACCGAGATCCAGCCGCGGCTGGGTTTCTCGTACCTCGTGACACGTGACGCCAAGAATGTGCTGCGCGGCAGCTACGTGCGGGTCGGCGAGCAGGTCATGGGGCGCGATGCCATCACGACCTTCGGCGCCGACAGCAAAGTGAACACGCTCCGTCTCTACGACAACAACCTCGACGGAGTGTTCGAGACCGAGAGGCGCGACGCGGCCGCGGGCGCTTTTCTGCAGACCTACGAGATCGACTCGGGGAACACGCACCAGCCGTACCTGGACGAGTTCATCGTCGGCTTCCGGCGGCAGTTCGCGCAGCAGGTGGCCACCGACGTGGCGTTCATCTCGCGCAGCTACCATGACATGTGGGCGAACATCGACGTGAACGGCTTCTACCCGGATGGCCCAGGGCTGCCGTTCGGCGGCTTCGGGCGGGTCGATCCGAACCGGGGCATCGTGCTCCAGCAGACCAACAACTCGTGGAGCACCCTGGAATACCGCGCAGTCGAGGTGACGGTCACCAAAAACATGAGGGATAACTGGCAGCTCATGGCCGGCTTCAACCGCCAGTGGCACCACATGTCCGGCACGTGGAACCCGACCGACCCGGCGCGGTTCGTCCAGCCAAACGCGTTCGCGAACGACGCGAACCTCTACATGCCGCGCGGGAACAACGACAACAACTCATTGCCGAACACCGGCAACGCTCTCAGTTACGGGCCCACCTGGATGAAGTATCGCGGCAACATCGGCGGCACCTGGCTCGCGCCGTGGGGCCTCCAGGTGGCGGGCAGCTACACGCTCCAAGCGGGACCCTGGTCCGGCGCTATCCTGAAGCAGCTCGCTTCGAACGATCCGGACGTGCTGCGGTTCGGCCCGGCGTCCTTCCGCTTGCCAAACGGCACGACCGAGTCCAACCCGTTGGCCACGCGTAACCGCTACGTGTACGGAACGCGCGGCGAAGGGCAGCTCCGGGCGCCGACGATTCACACCGTTGGGCTGAAAGTCGGAAAGATTTTCCGCTTCGGTCTGACGCGCCAGGTGGAGGTGGCTGGCAACGTGCTCAACCTCCTCAACGGCGGCGATTTCACGCAGTTCACTTACAACAGCGCGTATCAGAGCTGGAGCTCGAACTTCCTGCAGATGCGCAACCGGCAGCCGGCGCGGGCGTTCCAGTTGACGATCGTCACGCGCTTCTAGACGCGCGACGAACACTCTGAGCCTCGCCATGAGGCGCATGTTGATCGGTGCTCTCGCGGCGGCCGCCATCGGGGCGGCCGTCGCGGGTCAGGCCCCGCAGCCGCCGGTTCCGACCTTCGCGCTCGCCCTCACGGGCGATTCCATCATCACTCGAAAGCTCTCGGTCCACGCCGAGCCGGCGTTCACCCGGCTCGTCGACCTCATTCGCGGCGCCGACGCGTCGTTCACCAATCTCGAGGTCCTGTTCCACGACTACGAGCCGGCGCCGATGCACGAGAGCGGCGGCACGTGGATGCGCGCCGACCCGGCGCTTGCGAAGGAGCTGGCGTGGGCCGGGTTCGACCTCGTGTCGCGCGCCAACAACCACACGGGCGACTATGGGCCTGAGGGTATGCGGCTCACGTCGAAGCACGTGCGCGAGGCCGGGCTCGTGGAGGCGGGCGTCGGCGAGAGCCTCGCCGAGGCGCGCGAGGCGAGGTTTCTCGATACGCCGAAAGGGCGCGTCGCGCTGATCTCGGTCGCGTCCACGTTCCCCGATCATTCACGGGCTGCCGCCGCGCGGAACGGCGTCCGCGGCCGGCCGGGCCTCAGCCCGCTGCGGTTCACGACGACGTACCAGGTGACCCGCGCCCAACTCGACTCGTTGCGCGCCACCGCGCGCGCTCTCGGACAGCGCGCGCCGGAGGGCGACCGCGTCCGCCTGTTCGGGCAGCTCTTCGTCGTCGCAGACGCCCCCGCGGTCCGTACCGAGCCGCTGAAGGAAGACCTCGATCAGATCGCCGCAGTGGTCCGCAGCGCCAGCCGCCTCTCGGACCTGACGATCGTCACGATTCATGCGCACGAGGGGGCGCCGGGCGACCGATCAGCGCCGGCGCAGTTCCTGCCCATCTTCGCACGCGCAATGATCGACGCGGGGGCGGACGTTTTCGCCGGGCACGGCCCGCACGTCGTCCGCGGCGTCGAGATCTATCAGGGGAAACCGATCCTCTACAGCCTGGGGGACTTCATCTTCCAGAACGAGACGCTCCTGCGGATGCCCTCGGAGGCCTACGCGCAGTACGGGCTCGGCCCCGACGCCGGCGTCGCCGACTTCAACGCGAGGCGCTACGACAACGACACGCGCGGCTTCCCCGCAGACCGGGAGATTTGGGAGGGACTCGTCGCGGTCGCCGCCTGGCAAGGCCGGCGGCTCGTCGAGCTCAGGCTGCATCCGATCACGCTGGGATTCGGCCAGCCGGCCGCGCGGCGCGGCCGTCCGATGCTCGCCGAAGGAGAGCTAGCGCGGAAGATTCTGAACGATGTTGCGGAGCGGTCGAAACCGTTCAGGACCGACATCCAGGTGTCGGGTAGCGTTGGTGTCGTCGCGATTCGCAGGCCGACGAACGACTGACGGTTACAATCACCCCACGGTGAACCCTACATCGTGTGGGGCGCCGGCTCGTCTACGTCCTGACGCGCCGGCACGGCGCTCGCAGCCTCCACGAGATGCGGGTTGCCGGCCTCGGTTACGAGGCCTTTGCCGAACTCCTCGACGCGCGTCCGCACGGTGACGGTCGGCACAAAGTACCAATCCGCCTGCGCGCGCTCGCGCGTGACGTCCAGCACGACGTAGCCGCGCCGAAGCCCCTCGAGGTACCGGAGATGCGGGCGCGACTTGCGAGTCGACGCCATCCGCTCCGCGCCCCCCTCGTTCGCAAACCCGCTCGGCGAGGTCACCGCAGGGGTCACGATTTCCACCGCGAGCGTGCCGCGACCGGTGGCCGGGTCGTAGCCGTCCCACGGGTTCTGCGCGATGTCATAGCCCCACGAGCTGTGCACATCCCCCGTGAGCACGACGACGTTCGGCAGTTTCTGACCGGCGATCGCGTCGATGATGCGCTGGCGGCCGTACCGGTAGCCGTCCCACGTGTCGGTGCTGACGGCATTCGCGCCCGGCAGGCTGCACGGGGCGAACATCACCTGCTGGCCGAGAAGCTGCCACGTGACGTTCGCGCGCTTCGAGGCGGCCAGCTCCGCGAAGAGCCACGCCTCCTGCGCGCGGCCCAGCAGCGACCGCTTCGGATCGTCGATGACGGCGATCGACTCACGCCGCTCCGCCTGCTCGTCGCGATCCACGAGCCGCGTATCGAGCATGATCAGATCCACCAGATCGCCGAATGCGAAGGACCGATAGATCCGCGGCAGGCGCGTCGATGGGTCTTCGCGGATCGGCATCCATTCGAGATACGCCTGCACGGCGGCCGCGCGCCGCGCGGCGTACTCTCCCTCCCCGAGATCGGGATTGTGGTTCTCGGCGCCGTCGCGCCAGGCGTTGTTCGTGATCTCGTGGTCGTCCCAGACGACGATGAAGGGATGCTGGCGATGCACCTCCTGCAGGTCGGGGTCCGACCTGTACTGCGCGTGCCGCATCCGATAGTCGGCCAACGCCACGATCTCGCGATCCGGCCGGGGCACGCGGCCGAACGGCGTGCCGTCGCCGTACCGCCCGTTCGGGTACTCGTAAATGTAGTCGCCGAGGTGCAGGACGGCGTCCAGATCCGCCCGCGCGGCGATGCGGCGGTAGACGTTGAAATAACCAAACGGCAGGTTCGAACAGGAGGCGAGCGCCAACCGGACCCGGCGTGCGTCCGAGCCGGGCAACGTCCGCGTGCGTCCTACAGGCGATCGCTCACCAAGCGTCTCGAAGCGGTAGTAATACGTCGTCGCCGGCGCGAGGCCGACCGCGTCGATCTTCACGGTGAAGTCGCGCGCCGCACCGGTCCTCGTCATCCCGCGCGTGACGATGCGCGTGAAGGCGGCGTTGCGGGACACTTCCCACCGTACCTCCGGCGGCGTTTGGGCCGGTGTCGTCACGCGGGTCCACAAGATCACGCGATCGGTCAGTGGATCGCCGCTGGCCACGCCATGATGAAACACCCGGCGGCCCACCTGCGCGGCCGAAGCCGCTTCGGCGCGGCGTAGGCC